>JAQYVL010000133.1 GCA_030145525.1 Desulfobacterales bacterium | reverse complement strand
ACGAAGCCGCTCTACTGGAAAACGGGTATCTGAATTACAAAAACATATGATTGACCTTTCTGCCAAATCGTTTCTAAAACGGCCTTTTGGAATTCAGCGGGCATACTATAAACATTTTAAATGGGGTTATCATAACAAGCTGCATCTCCCAGCTCAATTGGCAGCAATAACGAATACGGTTTATCCGCACAAATTTGAAATTTTTTATAAAATCATAGAAGATGGAACCGGCACAAATGAACTAAAAAAGCTGCATCCCGGAAGTCAAATAAAAGTCCTTGGTCCCCTGGGAAAATTCACAAATATACCCAAATGGCGATCTTAGAATGTAGATGAAGTGCATCTGATAGGCGGCGGTGTCGGAATGGCGCCGCTAGTTTTTTTCGGGCAGGCCCTGAAATTTTATTCCTTTAAACTCAAAGCATTTATTGGTATTGACAGGATTGTATCATTACAGGAAGCTCCTTACGGAAAAACTTTTGCAGATGAATCTGAAAAGGCATATGTTTACATAAACGAACTATCTAAAATCGGCTTGAATCCTGATGAGATCTTCTTATCCAGGGAGTCAACGGAGAAAGAAATCCTGAGCGATAAAATAAGCCTTGAAAACTATCATGTCGGTCTGATTGTAGACCATTACGAAAGGTATCTGAGCCGTTTAAAACGAAAGAAGTCCATTATGATTCTTGCCTGCGGTCCGAAACCGATGCTGATTGCATTAAAAAATATCGCTTTACGATTCAATATTCCGATGAAAGTCCTGCTGGAAAAGAGAATGGGATGCGGAATCGGTGTCTGCATGTCCTGTGTATGCCGCACTCGGAAAAATAATGAAGGCAGCCGATACTCCCGTGTGTGTGTCGAGGGGCCACTTTTTGATGCAAAAGAAATAGACTGGGAAAAATTATGAATAAACTTCTACAGGTATCGCTTAAAAATATAGAGTTACAAAGCCCTTTAATGACAGCTTCCGGAACATCAGGGCATGGCAATGAAATCGAAGTACTGGCAAAGAGCCCCAAAATTTTATCATCACTTGGTGCCTTTGTAACAAAAGGCGTTACCCTGAAGCCAAAAGAAGGAAATCCTGAATTCAGGATTGTTGAAACCCGGACCGGTATACTCAATTCCATAGGTCTTCAAAATGAAGGTGCCGCCATTTTTATAGAAAAAGAACTTCCCGGTCTTCTTAACTTTGATCTGCCGGTTTTTGTGAACATTTCTGCGGACTCTGTTGAGGAATTTGGAGAGCTTGCTTCCTGCCTGAGTGATAACGATTTGAGTCAAATTATTTCCGGTATTGAAATTAATGTCTCCTGCCCGAATATAAAAAAAGGAGGCTCTTCCTTTGGGACCGATCCCAAAATGGTGGAGCGCATTGTTAAAACAGTAAAAAAACGGGTTGACCCCAGCATTCTTATCATCACCAAACTTACACCTAACATAACCGATATTACATTGCCTGCAAAAGCTGCTATTGCCGGAGGTACCGATGCGCTTTCCATGATTAACACCATACGAGGAATGGCGATAAGTATAGATACCTGGGAGCCCCTCCTGGGAAATGTGGTGGGAGGACTTTCCGGCCCGGCTATAAAACCGGTTGGCCTTTTGATGGTATATGAATGTTTTAAAAAAATACCGGAATGCAGACGCAGACAAATACCGATCATCGGAATCGGGGGAATTTCAAACTGGCGGGATGTGATCGAATATATTCTTGCTGGTGCAACTGCGACAGGCATTGGAACATCCTGGTTTGTAAACCCCGATGTTTTTATTGAGATCCATGACGGAATAAAAAAATACCTTAAAAAGAAAAAGGTGGGCATCGTTGATTTAATCGGAAAAGTTCATGAGGCCTGAAAGGTTTTATAGACTGGTTCTAAAATTCAATTCTTTAGAAATGAATCTGTCTGCCGGCAGATTTTGATACCCTGCCGATCCGGATCAACAACCACTGTATCAAGATGCATCGGCTGAAAGTCTCTGGTTTTGTCACGATCCGGTATCACGGCATCCAGACCGCAAATCTCAGAGGAAAAAACAAACATTCCCTGATCCCCTCCGACAACTCCGGGCCGGAGTTTTTTCCGATCCTGTACCATAAACAGCGAATTATCCGGAAGACAACCTATAACGCAATTGGGCCCGTCAATGATAAGCTGTCTGCATGCATATTTCAAATGTCTCAGAAAAGAAACATCCTGGTGACTGCAAAGCGTCTCTTTATTCAGGGGTGTTATGATATGTTTGAATGCTTCGATTCCAAGTTTCAGCTTCGAACACGCATAATGCAGGATGTGAGTAAAAATTTCCGAATCAGACATATAGCCGTTGTATCCCGGAAACCCTCTTGAAATCAAAAATTCACGATTGATTACAAATGCAGTGTTTTCTCCGTTTGTCATTGTTGAAAAGCCCTGTAGAAAAAACGGATGGCAGGAATAGAGGTCAATATCGTAATTGGTATTTTGACGCCCCTGGACCATCATAACCCGGGCCGTGAGTTCCTTCCGATCCAGCTGTAGATATTCAGCCACCTGAATGGGGTCTCCGATCTCTTTAATCATAATTGTGTCCGGCCAAAAGGAAAAAACAATCATATCCTTGTTTACTTCACCCTTTTTTCTGAGGTTAAGCCTGACCATCATCAGATTATCATGCAGATCTTTCTGGTCCATCCCTTCCCAGTCAGGGGGATAATCATATGCCCGGACAAGGTAGATGTCTCTCTTTGGAACGCCCCTGGGCGGATCTTTCGGCAATTTGAAAGAAATTTTGTATTTTGTTGTAAACCCCATATCCAGCATGAATTGATCAAGAATCCGTAAACCAGAATCACTGAAAATTCCGGATAAAATCGGAAATTCTTTAATCGCTTCAAATGAACCGCCAAGATCCCGCAAAAGAAGGCCGACACCGGAACCGTCATATCCTTCCCGCATGGCATTCAATCCTTCAAAACCAATGACAGGAGAAATAAACGTATCAGATGTTATTGCGAGCAGACGGCACATATCTTAATTTTACCTTAACTTTTGGCAAACTTTCACTTCCCAAAAAAATTAATTGTAAATAATTTATTGATTATATTTATAAGTATTTCTTAATGTCAAGGGCAAAGGCAGCCCTCCCTGAGACAGATATGCCCGGTGTAACGAGCTAATATTTCCTGATTTTTAATAACGGTTTTTTTATTCTGCTTGATCAAGTGTTGAAAAATCTTTATTATTTTTATAGAAATAGACTTCAAAAGGCTTTTTCCCGGAAATTCCCGGATACTTTAAAATTATAAAACCGGTTCTTATTACAACCCCGGACGGCAGGACAAATGGAAAGACTTAATACTAAAACATATGGAGAATATATAAAGGCGCTTACAGATATCAGCCATGCCATAACGTCAGAACTTTATCTTGAAGACCTGTTAAAGCTTATCGTTATGGTTACAGCCAATGCCATGAATGTAACCATATGCTCTTTATGGCTGATCGATGAAACTCAGGATTCTCCAAAAATTCGATTAAAGGCAACCCAGGCAATTGCTCCGGAATATGTTAAAGATCGCTCATTGAACCCCAGCGAAGGTGTTGTGGGCTATGTAGTTACTGAAAAACAACCGCTTATCATTAAAAATGTGTTAAAAAGCAAACGGTTTAAAGAAAAAGAGATGGCCAGGAAACTGGGTCTTGCCTCCATGATGGGTGTGCCGCTCAAATTAAAGGATGAAAAAGTGATCGGTGTATTGAACTGTTTTACATCTGAACCTTATGATTTTTCCGAAACAGAGGTGAATCTTCTGACAGCCGTAGCAAACCAGGCAGCTGTCGCGATTTTAAATACCGAACTGATGGTAAAAACCAAAGTTATCCGTGAGGAACTGGAAACCAGAAAGACCGTTGAACGCGCCAAAGAGATTCTCATCAAGAGTCGCGGCATGAAAGTCGATGAAGCCTATCGCTGGATACAAAAACGCAGCATGGATTCTCGAAAATCAATCCGCCATGTAGCTGAAGCCATTATACTTTCAGACGAGTTATACCAGGGATAGATTCTTCCGCTCATAACGTATAGATCTCCAGGTAATCACAATTTCCGCCCGGATAAACAGCATTCATTAACAGCCTGATCACTTATTTTCCGCATCCGCCTGCAGCCTGAACTCATATTAAATTATTTTTTTATCCTGCTTTCTTACTTGACTTTTAACATAAGTACAGATAAATTAATAGGGTTTTTTGTAATTATAAGTTAAAAGTTTGTATCCGTACAATGGCGTGCGGGAACTTTTCAACAGAAAGATAGACAAAGACGTCTGGTTCTCAGAGGAACAGACGTCTTTTTGCGTTTATGGCCTTTGAAGTTTTAGAGATTCGGCTTGAATAACCGGCCGGTCTTAACATTATCGAAAAGAAGGAGCTCAAAAATGAGATTTTCAAAAAGCAATGATGTACTTGGAACCACAAACCGGGGTAATGCCGCAGAATCAAGTCTGTGTACGCTTTGCCGCGCAGACTGCCAGGGAAAATGCGAGACATGGCTTTCCAGCCTTGTCGGACGCAAGCTGCTTTATCCAAGAAGTTTCGGCCTGGTAACAGCCGGCGCCAACAACACAACCCATGTCGGCGTTTCCTACAACTCTCTTCGAATCCAGGGGTATGCCTATGGCGCACAAGGCCTTAGCAATGGCATGACCAATGATCCGGATGACTGCATCTTTCCAAAGGTCAGCCTTGAATCGGAATTTGGCGCAGAAGTAAAAACAAAAATTCGCATGCCTCTTATGACAGGGGCACTCGGCTCAACATTTATTGCGCAGAAATACTGGGACTCATTTGCAATCGGCGGAGCACTTTGCGGAATACCTGTTGTGATCGGCGAAAATGTTGTGGGAGTTGACCGTAAATCGGAAATCGGTACCGGTCCTGAAAAAAAAGGAAAAATCAAAAGCGCTCCTGAGCTGGAAAGACGCATCGATGGATATCTTCGATATTTTGACGGTTATGGAGCCATAATCGTTCAGCTCAATGTTGAAGATACCCGAAATGGAGTTGCGGAATTTGTGGTTGATAAATACGGCGACAAATGCATTATCGAACTGAAATGGGGTCAGGGAGCCAAGGATATCGGTGGTGAGATACAGGTGACAAGCCTTGAATACGCCTTGTTCCTGAAAAACAGGGGTTATGTAGTCGATCCGGACCCAACGATTCCTGAAGTCCAGGAGGCCTTTGAAAACGGTTCAATCAAATCTTTTGCCCGCCACAGTCGTCTTGGCGGAACCAATCTGGACAGTGTGGATCAGGTACGTGAAGATTTCATGAGCAGTGTTGATTACCTCAGAAGTCTTGGATTTAAAAGAGTTACCCTGAAGACCGGTTCCTACGGAATGGAAGAACTGGCAATGGCAATAAAGTTTGCTTCAGACGCAAACCTTGACCTGCTGACAATTGACGGTTCCGGAGGCGGAACAGGAATGAGCCCGTGGAACATGATGCAGAGCTGGGGCGTACCGTCAATAAACCTGCATTCAAAAGCATATGAGTACGCAAGCATGCTTTCAGCTAAGGGACAGAATGTCGTTGATATGTCCTTTGCCGGTGGTTTTGCTCTCGAGGATCATATATTCAAGGCACTTGCACTTGGCGCACCGTTTACAAAACTGGTCTGCATGGGCAGAGCGATTATGATTCCGGGTTTTGTTGGCTCGAACATTGAAGGAGCGCTTCATCCTGAAAGGCGTGCAGACGTAAACGGCAACTGGAATGAACTTCCGAAAACCGTGAAACAGGTGGGGAACAGCGCAAAGGAAATTTTTGCCTCCTATTTTGATGTGGAAAAAAAGGTAGGTAAAGATGAAATGAAGCATATTCCCTATGGCTCAATTGCATTCTGGACAATGGCCGACAAATTGGCCTGCGGCCTCCAGCAGCTCCTGGCAGGAGCAAGAAAATTCTCTCTGAATCAAATCGAAAGAGGAGACATCTTCTCTGGAAACCGGGAAACTGCTGCAGAGACAGGTATACCTCATGTCTCCGATGTTAATGACGACAGTGCCAAGAAGATTATTAATTCTTAGCATTTAGAAGCAAACGTTAATACAAAAAAGGCTTTTCGGAATCATCTCCGAAAAGCCTTTTTTCTCTTAAAGCGGAAAAGCATTATCCTTTCGAATGACTTTTATAGGTTTTGTCATAAATACATTCCGATTGAACAGCGATCTAAAGCGGTGCGATAAAAATCGGGCCTCAAAACTGAGAAAAGTGCCAGTCCAAAATTCTTTGATATGATCAAATTCGGTTTGAAAAAACCCTCATCGCCATTAGAAATTTCAAAGATAAATCTGTCATTTTTGGGTAGTAAAATTTGTTTTGATTTGATAGGGAAATAACAACTGCATGAGCAGTGTGCCTTGATTGATAAAGCTGATTAATAAAAAAGTAAAGGCAGAGCCAAAATGGTCCTGCCTCCAAATGATTTTCCAGTTGTTAATTTTGATCGTGTGGAGCTATGACAGTTTCACTAACTGTCGATGAATTTCCGGCATAGTCAGTCGCCTGGAAAGTAATTGTATAAACTCTTCCGTTGCTCTTTCCTGATCTTTCCGCTCTTAAGAAAATACTGTCACCCACAATTTGAATATCATCTCCAATAAAGCTGGTTCCATCCTCTATACCGTATGTGGGATCAAAGGTATCTTTCGTATCACCTTCATTCATTTGCACGCCAATAAGATTAACACTAACAGACGTGCAGCAGACATCACTGGTTTGAATATCCGGAACAACCTCTATCATTTTGTGATTTGGCAGCCAAAGAATATTCGGACTGAGACAATGGATATAACGCAGATTTTTTTACTTATTTGGAAGTCAAAAACAAAAAAAAGAACCGGGAGCCGTTTGTAAACTTTCCTGAAGCGAAGGTATGTTACGACTCCATGCAGTTCTCTCAAACTTTATGACAAGGTGATACGGTCTGGAATTCAGAAAAGGCTGAGGGCGACGCGAACGTCAAAACAAAATCGGAAATTGATAAAAAGGTAAGGGTTGCTCTACAAAATCTGAACCGGCCACTTTATTATACTCCAGATCGCGCCATATTGAAAAATTACATGCTGAAGATCAAAAGTCCTATGCGCAGACTTTGAGAATCTGGCTT
The DNA here is from genome assembly GCA_030145525.1 of Desulfobacterales bacterium. Classification (GTDB taxonomy): domain Bacteria; phylum Desulfobacterota; class Desulfobacteria; order Desulfobacterales; family SURF-7; genus JAQYVL01. Next base: position 1,643 of record JAQYVL010000133.1, on the reverse strand, counting down.
AAATCGGTTAATCCTTTAAAAATTTTATCAATTCCATCCATTTTTAAGGTTTCCATGCCGCTTTTAAGCATCAGTTTTTCTATCTCAGATGGAGGCATTCGTTTTTTTATCGCGTTTTTAATTTCCTCTGTTTCGATGAGTAACTCATGGAGAGCAATTCTTCCTTTATATCCGCTTTTTTCACATATTTCACACCCTGCTTTTTTCATGAGCGTAAAATCTTCAGAATAGTTTTCCATGTTGTGGGCTTTGAAGTGCTCCAAGCCATAAGCATTGACCAGTTCTTCATACTCTTCCCGGTTCGGGTGGTAAGGTTCCTTGCAATGTTTGCAAAGCCTGAGGGTCAGTCTCTGAGATAATATTCCCAGCATGGCATCTGAAAAATTCAGCGGTTCTATCCCCATCTCGATGAGACGAGTAATTGTCTCGGCAGCGCTGTTTGTATGAAGTGTGCTGAAAACCAGATGGCCTGTCAATGATGCCTGAATGGCAATTTTTGTGGTTTCGGAATCACGCATTTCGCCGATCATAATTACGTCAGGATCTGCTCTTAAAAATGATCTAAGGGCATTTTGAAATGTAAAACCAATTTTCGGAATAACTTGAACCTGCCGGAGGCCCGGCTGTGTAATTTCAACAGGGTCTTCCGCAGTCCAGATTTTTCGGGTCGGCAGATTGATATATCTTAGAGCCGAATGGAGAGTCGTTGTTTTACCGGACCCTGTAGGACCGACACATAAAATAATACCGTAGGGTTTTCCGAGTATCTTTTTGAAATATCCCAGATTCTCGGGTGAAAATCCCATTTCGTCAATCGATAAAGGGGTGCCGGATGACAGGACCCTCAGAACAGCATCTTCATTTCCGCCGACAGTCGGCGTAATTTCAACCCGGTATTCCACTGTTTTTTTATTGATGGAAAAACGTATTTTACCGCTCTGGGGCTTACGGTGTTCGGTTATATCAAGCCCGGAAATAATTTTAATTCTGGATATAAGCGGCTTTTTGTACATGGTAGGAATGCTGTGGACCACTTTGCATGATCCTTCACTGCGATATCTGACAATAAGCGGACTGTTCTGCATTCCGGGCTCAAAATGAATATCGGAAACTTCCTTCTCATAGCCATCGATCAGAATTTTGTTACACAATCTGACAATCTTGGAGTCGCTTTCATTTAAAACAGGATCTTCCTGCTCCTCCTCTTCTTCTTCCGGAAGGATGTTGTAATCCTCAATTTCATCCGTTATTAATTTTTGAATATCTTCATCCTTGGGAAAATATTTTTTAATGGCCGCCGCTATATCACTGGAGGTGGCAACGACCAGTTCAACTTTTTGATTCGTAGAGAATCTCAGGATGTTAAGAATTGAGGGATCTGTTGGTTGTGATGTGGCCACCACAAGATGGCCACCGGAGTAATTTAGCGGGAAAATCTGAATCCGGTGAACAAGTTCTGCCGGTAATGCCTTTAGAGCCTTATCATCCGGGGTCTGGTTGTGTAGATTGACAAACTTCATCCGGAATTTTGTTGAAAGGGCTGCAAGGATCTGGTCTTCACTGACCAATCCGCATTCCAGCAGCAATTCACCGATTTTTTTTCTTTTGCCGGTTTTCTGGTAGGCAAGTGCCTCATCAACCTG
>JAQYVL010000132.1 GCA_030145525.1 Desulfobacterales bacterium | reverse complement strand
AAAGAAGCAGCTTAATACTTTGACATAATAAGGGAAAATCAAATGTTGTCAAGATCATTTTCCAAAAATGAACCTTTTGCTATTTGCGATTTTCTTGACATCAGGATTAAATTAGGATAAATTAAATCTTATCTGAGAGTTGGGTAGAAATTCTGGCATCTTCTTCAGCAATGTCTTGCAGAAACTTCTCAAACTGTAAAATTACCCGTCAAGGACTAACATAAATAATAAATTAAGGATATTCTATGGTAGATGCCTTTGATATAACGACTCCATCAGATGACCGAGACAGAAGATCCGGGCAAAATCGACGTTTATTATGCTATGATATCCACCGTCCTGAACGACGATGCGGCAATGACCGCAGAAAAGGGTCTGACAGAAGAAAACGAAAAATATCATCCGCGAAATGGGCTGACGCTGCAAAAAAAAAGTAAAAACATCTTTTATGCTTTTTTCCACCTCTCCAAATCCTCTTTTCCGCATGTTCTAAAAAATGTTTTTGCAATATTGGATGAGTAGACAATTATCTGTTTCAAGAGATCCATCAGTTCCATATGAATCTCGTGTGTTTCAATTGACTCCTTTTTATTATATAAAATGCGCTCAAGATGCAGAATTCGATATTTCGATTCCAGATCAAGATATTTTCTTTCACCGGACATTATCTTTCTTGCCGTCTCAAGATTTCTTTCGGCAAATGCATCTCTCAATAAAAAAATCTGTCTGCAGACCTTTTCATGATAAATCATTAATTCTTCCTTTCCTTCTTTTGAGAAATCCATTTCAAGAGCCTGTTTTTTCTTAATAAGCGGCACCACATTTCGATGAATAATATCACCGATACTTTCCATATCCTTTATAATCGATATCATACCGTATACCTCGCTTGCCTGGGAGTCGGTAAGGTTTTGACGGGCAAGGCTGACGAGATATTCACCAATTTTTTCTTCAAGAAAATCGATTTTTTCCTCCCTCATATCGATCCCTTCAAGCAGGGTAAGCTGAGGAAAAATCTCATCCTGTTTTGGTATTTCTTTTAAGAAAAGTTCCAGCTCATCTTTTTCAAGAATCTCCTTTGACATCTGTTTTACATCTGACATAAATGGAATAATAATCGATCGAAGCATACGCCCGAGCAGCTTTGCCATTCTGGAAGTTTCCACTCTTGCCAGATCAATTGCAAGCGCAGGTGTTGAAGTAACGTTATCATCCAGGTGCCATGTCGTTAATTTAATCGCCTTGTCATCTTCTTTGTCCGGCAATATCTTTGTTATAAGATTTGCAAACATCATGGTAAATGGAAGGAAAATCAGAGCCATGCTTACATTGAAAAGTGTATGCGCATTTGCAATTTGTCTGGTTACATCGGAATTAAAGTGCAAAGCGATGGTTTTAATTATTTTGCTGAATTGGGGTATCCATAAAAAAAACAAAAGAACCCCTGCTACCCTGAAAAGCACATGAGCCATGGCAACACGCTTTGCTTCCCGCGAAGATCCAATACTGGCAAAAACTGCTGTCACACAGGTACCTATGTTTGCACCCAATATCAACGGTATTCCGGCATCAAGTGACAATAGCCCCTGTTGTGCCAGAACGATGACAATTCCGATAAAGGCACTGCTGCTTTGGATAACGGCAGTAAAAATTGTTCCAAAAAAAATCCCGAAAAGCGGATTTTCCAATCCCTGCATCAAATTTACAAACTCCGGATATGTCCGCAAAGGCTTCATGGAGTCACTCATAAGCTTCATTCCGTAAAACAGGATGCCAAATCCGAGAATTACATCACCTATATTTTTCAGGTATTCTTTTTTGGCAAACATATGCATTGAAAATCCAACAACAATCATTAAAAGTGCATAATCGGTCAGTTTAAAAGCGATTAATTGAGCAGTTATGGTTGTTCCGATGCCTGCACCTAAAATCACACCGATTGACTGTGTAAAAGTCATGAGCTGCGCATTTACAAAACTTACGAGCATGGCAGTTGTTGCACTGCTTGACTGTATGACCATAGTAACGAATGCACCGACGAACAGTGCAACCACTCTATTTTTTGTCAGGGCGGACAGGATTTTCCGCATCTGATCACCGGCCGTTTTTTTCATGCCGATGCTCATTTTCTCCATACCATAGAGGAAAAATGCCAAACCGCCCAGCAATCCAATAAACAGAAGAGACCAGGAAATTCTTTCTGATCCGCCCTGGCTTGCATGAAGGATAGAAGTCGCCGCTATGGAAAAAAGTACAACCGCTGAAACGATTTTTATTCCAGAATTTCTCATAGATCTGAATATCGATTTCATGTTATTTGTATTTCCCCTTTTAACGCTTGCTTCGTTTTAAACAAAATAATTTATGGATGAGGCATACAGATTTTTAAAGGGAGGATATGGGACATGTTCCGAATGAATGAAGGCAGGCAGGCTCTCTGATTGCAGAGAATCCCCCGCCTTTTGGAATTGACAGTCTCATAAAAAGTCAAAATCCTGAAGGCAAAGAAAAAAGTTCAAGTTCAAGACGCGCAAATCTCGAGGAATACCGTGGAGCGAAGCGCATCGGTAGCCGAAGGCGTGTGTGGTTAGCCTACTCCGCAGTGACGAGAGATGCAGCGCAACGCCGAAATTGGACTTTTTACGAAGCCATCGGAATTGTTTTATTTAATTTTGTATACCTTCTTTAAATAACTCACGAATTCAGGGTCCTCGCACATTACTCGATCTTCACTGTCGCAAATCTTTGCGACCGGCTGTCCATTACATTCAATCATTTTAATGACAATTTCAGGAGGCGCGATCCCCATATCATTGGTAAGAATCGTTCCGATTCCGAAAGACAAATTTATCATTTCAAAAAAAGTCTGATGAAGTTCAACAGCCTTTTCAAAATCAAGCCCGTCTGTAAAAACCGCCGACTTTGTCTTGGGATCAATTCCAAGCTTGTCATAGTGTTCAATCAGTTTTACACACCATGATACAGAGTCTCCACTGTCATGCCGGCATCCATCAAACAGCTTCGCAAAATACAAATCAAAATCTCTGAGAAAAGCCTTGGACCCAACTACATCTGAGAGTGCAATTCCAAGGTCTCCCCGGTACTCCTGTGCCCAGCTTTCAAGAGCAGCCTTCTGACTGTTTGAAATACGGGCACCAAGCTGTTGATGACCCTGAAGCCATTCATGAGACATTGTGCCGATTGGTTTCAGTTTAAACTTTTTTGCCAGGGCCACATTGCTCGTTCCGACAAAAATATGCGGCCTGAATTTACTCTTTAACGCTTCGATGATCTTTGTGTGCCAGGCTCTTGAATAACGCTGCCTTGTCCCGATATCGGCAAATTTAAAGCTGGGAATCTGTCCTGTTTTTAACAAGTTGGTTAAAAAGCCGATTTTTTCTGAAAGCAGAGAGACTCCTTTTTTCAATGCTTTCTCAGAATCATGCCGGCCGGAATCCGTATTTGCCTCATTTCTTGAATAAACTTCACTTACGATTGCAAGAACAGGAACCTCATACAGTATTGTTGAGATCCACGGGCCTTCAATGTGAATTTGAATACCGGCTTCATCATCCAGTTCTAATTTCAGGTATCTCCTGTTGAATTGAAACAGCCTTAAATATTCAATAAAATCTGTCTTTAGAAATGGAATGGAAGCCAGGTAGTCTATCTCTTCTTCCTGAAACCTCAGGGTACAGAGATGATCGATCTCTTTTTCAATCTCGTCAAGATACGTTATTTTTTTATTTTGACAGGCAAATTTATATTTGACCGTTACGGCAGGATAAGTATGAAGAACTGCCTGTGCCATTGTGAGCTTGCAAAAATCGGTATCAAGTAGACTCTTGATAATTGCCATATTATTCTTCTCCGGAATTATAGAAATATTATAGCTGGTTAATGCTTTCCTTTACGACTGAAAACAGTTTCAGATTACGCTATCAGATACCATATTGTTCAATTATAAAAATTTCAACCCTTTAGCCATAAATGATTTTAGGATTTTATGCAAATCATCATTTGCTGTAATTGGAACAGTAATGCCGTCACACGATTACGAGTCAATAACAGATATTGTTGAAATTTGCTTATCAGCATTTATTGAAATAATCAACAGGATTAGAGCAATTATAATAAATCGAAAAGCTTTCTTGACAAAACCGGCCCCCTCTCTTAAGTTAACCTTAACGTTAAGATCATTCTGCGGTTGTCTGGCTTGTTATTGTACATCCACAATATCTTTTTACGAGTGAGTCTTTTTTAATCCTGGAGTAAATTTTCTATTGAACATACATGTCTAATCTATATAAGGAATTAAAATATGAGTGACAGCAGTTCATCTAACCATAACGGAAACTCCCTTTCTGAGCATGAATCAAAACTGTTTTTAAAAAAATTCGGAATCCCTTCCATCCCGGGAGAAATTGTCCAAACCCCTGAGGAAGCTGCTTCATTTGCCATGAAAACCGGCTTTCCCGTTGTGCTTAAAGGGAACGGCAGGAACCTTCTTCATAAAACCGAAAGAGGGCTTGTTTACATTGGACTGACCGATGCGCAGGCAGTAAAAGATGCCGCGAATAAAATTCTACTGAATGCGGGAAAAGATCTCGAAGGGATCTCGGTACAACCCTTTATAGAAGGCAAAAGGGAATTTGTCGCGGGACTGTTCCTTGACAATCAGTTTGGCCCTGTCATTATGTTCGGCCTCGGCGGTATTTATACTGAAGCACTTTCCGATGTATCCTTTCGTCTTGCACCCCTTACCAGAAAAGATGCAATCGATATGATCCATGAAATCAGATCGGCATCCCTTCTTGGAGAGTTTCGAGGTGAAAAAGCTGCAGACCTGAATCAACTGATAAATATTCTCCTGGGACTTTCACAAATCAGTTCAGATCATCCGGAGATTGCAGAAATCGATATCAACCCGATCGTTATCACACCGGAAGGAGATATATGTGCTGTTGATGCGCTTGTAATCCGGAAAACAAAAGAAAAGAGCAGCGCTTTTCTGCCTTCCGTTCATCCTGATTCCGTGAAATCCCTGTTTTATCCAAGATCGGTTGCCTTTGTCGGTGCGTCCGGAGAGCTCGGCAAATGGGGCTATACGCTCCTGACAAACACAATCGGCGGCGGATATGAGGGAGAAATTTATCTGGTCAATAAAAAAGGAGGACAAATTGCCGGAAGGCAGGTCTATAAATCTGTTATGGACATTCCGGGAAGTATCGATGTGGCGGTGGTGACCATTCCTGCAGCAGCGGTGCCTGAACTTATCCCGCAGTTCCAGCAGAAAGGAATCCGGAACATGCTTCTTATTGCATCCGGTTTTTCAGAAACCGGAGAAGACGGAAAAGCAAAAGAAAAGGCACTTGTTGAGCAGGCACGGGATGCCGGTATAAGCATCATAGGTCCCAATACAATGGGAATTTGCAATCCCCATATAAATTTTTACTGTTCCGGAACGCATTTCAGGCCAAAACCAGGTTCCACAAGTATTGTTGCGCAGTCGGGGAACATGGGCAGCCAGCTAATTGCCTTTGCCGAACTTCAGGGAATCGGCATTCGAGGTTTTTGCGGATCAGGCAACGAATCAATGATAACTATCGAAGATTATCTTGATGCATTTGAGATGGACGACCTGACAAAAATTGTTATGCTTTATATTGAAAGCGTTAAAAACGGCCGGCGCTTTTTTGAAAGTGCAAAGCGAGTGGGACTCAAAAAACCGATTGTTCTTCTCAAGGGCGGCCAGAGCAAAGCGGGGAGCAAAGCGGCATCCAGTCATACAGGAGCGCTCTCTTCAGACACAAAAATTTTTAATGCTGTATGCAGACAGGCGGGCATCGTTAAAGTAGAAAAGCCAATGGATCTTTTAGATCTATCCGCATGTTTTTCATCCCTTCCGCTGCCTGAAGGGAACCGTGTTGCGATCATGACGCTTGGAGGCGGGTGGGGAGTGGTCACCGCAGATCTATGTGAAGCTTACGGCCTTTCAGTACCGGAGCTTACATCTGACATCATTGAAAAAATCGACAAAATCCTTCCATCCTACTGGAGCAGGGGCAATCCCATCGATCTGGTTGGCGAAAGAGATATGTCCGTACCCATAACGGTTATGGAAGATCTGCTCAAGTGGGACGGGTGTGACGCGGTAATAAATCTCGGCATTATGGGACGCCGCCACCTCCTATCCCGCCTTACGGATTCAATTCGCAAATCCGATCCTACCTGCTCAGCCGATCTTCTTGAATCAGCCAACAAAATGCTGAATGATTTTGAAATAAAATATGTGAATCACATTGTAAAGCTGATGGGAAGATATCAAAAACCAGTGGTCGGAGTCTGCATGGTCAAGGATGAGAAGGATCTTTCTGTCCACCCTGTTGACGGGGAAGAATATAAAGGTGTTTTCTTCCCTACTCCCGAGCAGGCAGTGAAATCAATGGCTAAAATGTATGAATACCATCGATTTCTTGAACGGGAAAGAGAATCAGATTAACCGTCAGCGTTCTCGCTTCCGGTGCTGTCCGCTTCCCCGCCATCGGATTGACTTTTATGGCTTGCAAACAGTTTCCTGTTTCTTTTTTCAAGATGTAAGCACCAACCCGGTCGGCAAAAATTCTCCAAAAATATCGTTCTGCCCCTTTTTTCTTCGGCTTTCTAATCTGCTGAAACAGCTTTTTCTTTGCCTTTTCCAGGACCAACCTGGCTGACAAACT
>JAQYVL010000131.1 GCA_030145525.1 Desulfobacterales bacterium | reverse complement strand
TTTCATGAAAAAGTTTTTTATTTTCTGAAGGATAAATGACATCGATACCGGTTCCAAGAATCGCAAAAGTTTTGCCATCTCCTGCAAGCGCACCCAGATGAGCTGCCGTATCAATTCCTTTTGCCATGCCGCTTACTACATTCAAGTCACGATGAGCAAGGTCACTGCACAGTTGTTTGGCCATTGTTATCCCATAACGGGTAGCATTTCTAGAACCTACGACAGCGATATTATCGGCTGCCGGTTCCAATATTCCCGATATGTATAAAACAGGAGGAGGATCCGGAATGTGATGTAAAAGAGGAGGGTATGACGCATCAGCCATGGTGATTATTTTGATCCCTTTTTGAAATGCAATGTCGAGATCTCTTTTTGCCTTATTCCCTTCTTTGCTGTATTTTATTGATTTCGCAAGTGTCGCTGATATTCCCTCAACCATCATAAGCTCCTGTATGGATGCACTTAACACTCTATCCGGCGTATGAAAGCGTTCAATAAGCTTTTTAAAGAGATGGTTTCCAATGCCTTTTATATTTTTCAAGGCTATCCACGGCAGTGTATTGTTCATGGCAGGCTGGTTATATTTCCGGTTAAATAAAAGAATGACGGGTTGTTATTTTTCTCATGGTCTCTGATCATTGATTTTTTGGCTGTCAGCCCTACACTTAATGATAGATACCCTGTGAATTACGGCGGCTTTTTACGAGACTGTTACATATACCGGTTCAAAAAGTGATTAATCTCCTGAAAGGTCCTGTTATGAGTCTCAACTTCGCTCTTGTTTATTTCCTTTGCCAGGCAAGGAGAATGGGGCTGGCCACAAATATGGAAGAATATGTCCCGATGAGAACGCCTATGATCATGGCAAAGGCAAAATCATGTATAATGCCGCCGCCAAAAATAAAGAGAGCGACAACAACACCCAGTGAGGTCAAAGATGTAAGAATAGTACGGCTTAAGGTTTCATTAATGCTTTTGTTAATATTCGTATTGAGTGGTCTCTTATGATGCTTTTTGAGATTTTCGCGAATCCGGTCAAAGACAATGATCGTGTCGTTCAGCGAATAACCGATAATAGTGAGAAGAGCCGCAATGATTGGTAATGTAAACTCTTTATCGAATATGGAAAAAACACCAACGGTGATCGTTACATCATGCACGAGAGCGACAATTGCCCCCATGGCATACTTGAGCTCAAGAAACCAGAAAAGGACGATGGTTACTGCAAGCGCAGCCGTGATAAGAATCGGAATGCTTACATCGAAGATGGAAAGTGCATATACGGCAAATATAAGTGCTGCAGCCATGACGCCGCTCAATATCCATTTCAGCTCAAACCGTCCTGAAATATAAATGGTAATAAATAAGAGAGAAAAAAACATCGCAAAAAGAGCTTTCTCTCTCAGATCTTTACCGACCTGGGGGCCAACCATTTCAACACGCTGTATCACTGTATTTATGCCGGTTGATTTTTTTAATGCTTTTCCCAGATCTAATGTAAAATCTTCACTCGTTGTTATCGGTTTGTTTGTCCGAATCAGATATTCGTTTTCACTTTTTTCTCCGAATCTTTGAACGGAAGATTTGACAAGTCCGATAGTGTTCAGGCCCGATTTGATTTCTTTAATTTTTGTCTGGGCCTCAAATGAGACCTGAATCAGTGTTCCCCCGGCAAAATCGACACCATACTTTGGTCCGTTTTGCACGACAAGCGATCCAATACTGATAACAATGAGGGATAGGGAGACCAGGGCGGCGATTTTTATTTTACCTGTAAAATTTATATTAATGTCGGGTTTGATAAACTGCATCTGTTCATTCCTTTGTTATATTCCGGATAGTTTTGAATAAATTTTCATTTTGTAAATCATTTTTAAATACTTAATGTTTTTACCCGGCGTATGATCAGAAAATAATCAAATATCAGCCGTGTAAGAATGAGGGCGGTAAATAAGCTTGCCAAAATACCAAGGCTCAGTGTTACAGCAAAGCCTTTTACAGGTCCGGTTCCAAATTGAAAGAGAACGAGGGCGACAATAAGGGTCGTTACATTGGCATCCAGAATGGTCAGCGTGGCACGGTCATAGCCCGCGTTGACTGCCGCAAGAGGAGTCTTCCCCAGCATCATCTCTTCCCGGATACGTTCAAAAATTAGAACATTGGCATCAACAGCCATACCAATTGTCAGAATTATACCTGCAATACCCGGAAGGGTGAGTGTGGCCTGGAATGCGGCAAGTCCGCCTCCGATCAGGATGATATTGGCTATAAGCGCGATATCTGCTACCAGACCGGAGCCTTTGTAGTATACAATCATGAATAGAACGACAAAAATGCCTCCGATATACATGGAAAGCAGACCCTTATTGATTGAATCCTGGCCAAGGGATGGGCCGACTGTTCTTTCTTCAATGATGTTGACGGGCGCAGGCAAAGCACCAGCCCGTAAAACAATAGCCAGATCACGGGCATCTTCCATGGTAAAGCTGCCTTCGATAATTGCATTGCCTCCTGTAATTTTCGATCGAATATTAGGAGCGGAATAAACCGTATTGTCCAGAACGATTGCAAGGCGTTTGTTGACATTGTCACCAGTTAGTCTTGCAAAGATTCTTCCTCCCTTTTTGTTGAATTTCATTGTGACATACGGTTCATTATATTGGGAATCAATTTGAACACTGGCGTCTGTCAGGTCGGCACCGGTAAGGGGAGTCCTCTTTTTGATCAGAAATGGAATTTTGCTTACATGGCCTGTTTCCTTATTTCTATTCGTCTGGTAGAGGAGTTCGCTTCCGGGAGGTACGTTTCCTTTGCGTGCCGCATTGACATCATTTTCTTCGTCAACCATTCTGAATTCCAGAAGCGCGGTTTTTCCAATCAGGTTTTTCGCGCGTTTTGTATCTTTTATTCCCGGCAGTTGTATTAGTATTCTGTTTTCACCCTGAAGGCGAATATCCGGTTCATTTACACCGAATTCGTCAATACGGTTTCGTATGGTTTCAATGGCCTGTTCTACAGCCATCTTTTTTATGTATTCAACCTCTTTTTCAGGAAGCGTAAGAAGAAAAGTCGTGATACCGCTTTCAGATTCGGTATTGATTTTTAGTTCCCTGAACTCCCTGTTCAGGAATTCATAAAATAAATCAGTCTTCTCTTCCAATACCTTTACAGAAAAACTATTTTTTCCTACGGGTCGTATGCCTTTTTGTTTAAAGCCTTCTTTTCGAATAAGGCTTTTCATATCATCAGCCATTCTTTCAATTTGGCCCTCAACTGCTTTTTCCGTTTCCACCTCGAGCACGAGATGCATGCCGCCCTGTAGATCAAGACCCAGATTGATTTGCGTGTTGGGCCATAATGTCGGCCGCTGCTCATGATTTATTTTCATGTGGATTGTCGGAAACAGATAAATCAGTGCAACAATAATCACAACAGGAACAACATAGAGTCTCCATGAAAGATTCTTCAATGCTCAATATCCTTTCTTGAATCGATTTTTCTTTTTTACAGCAAAAAATTGATTTTTTTAATTTTATTACATTAATTCCAAGTGGTTATTCCTTAATAACCAGGTTTTCTTTGGTGTCAGGATTTCTCTTTTTTATCCGATGGTGCAGGAGCCTGGTAGATGGTTGCAACGTTTCCCCTTGCAACCTTTATCCTCACCTTGTCTGCAATTTCAAGGGTTAATATGACATCGCTTACAGAGGTTATTCTGCCGTGAATACCACCGGATGTAATTACCTTGTCACCTTTTTTCAAAGCATTGACCATCTCCTGATGCTGTTTTGTTTTCTTCTGCTGGGGCCTGATCAGTAAAAAATAGAAAATACCAAACATCAAAATTAATGGAACGAAAGCCGTAAATCCGCTGCCATCTGATCCTCCCTGTGCGCCGCCGGTTCCCAGCGCATATGCTATATTAAACAAAATAGTTCCTCCCTGTTCGAATGTAAAACGTTTGAGTCATTATATTATTTTTGTTTTTTTCGAGCTGTTTGCCGTTTTTTTTGACATAGAGTTCTCTCCGCACTGATCTAAGGTCGACACAACTGATACAGCAATCACGCCCGGGTGTCAATACAGGGGATATATAATTTTTTTTACGGGAAATTTCCGGCTGTTTGTGAGAGAATTAATGATGATGGACTCGTATAAAGTCGTAAAACAGACGGCAAAGTAAAAAGTTCCCCGCTATCAGCGGGATTTCCGCTTCGCTTCAACAAGCTATCCAAGGCGCGCGAATCTTGTATAATACCGTGCACAACAGGGCAGCGGTAGCCGAAGGCGTGCATAGTTAGCCTATTCCGCAATTATACAAGATGAAGCGCAACAAAGAAATTGGACTTTTTACGAAGCCGTCAATGATAATAAATGATTAGGCTTCGATTGTGAGCATATCAACAGGGTAATTCAGGCTTATTCACAAACGACACTGCTTTCGCCGGGCATCATATTGATATCTCCTTCAACTGTTATCCGAATATGTATTCTGCTTTCAAGATCGTTTATTTCACTTCTTTTTTTATTTAAAAGATAAGATGAAACCTCAATCGGAACAGTTACTTTTATGTTTGAAACTTTATCTTTCATGGTTTCGAGCCTTAATTTTCGAAGGACACCGAGCCCCAGCATTTCGACAGAGGGGGTAAGGCCCTTCCCCTTACAGTGGGGACATTTTATAAAGCTTCCGGATTCACTGGAGGGGTTTATTCTCTGCCTGGACATTTCCATGAGGCCGAATTTTGAAATTACACCTACCTTTGTTCTTGCCTTATACTATTTTAGAAACGATTTTATTGCATTTTGAACTTTTCCCATGTTTTTCTGGTCTCTCATATCAATAATGTCGATTACAATAAGACAGCCTAGATCTCTGAGCCTGAGCTGACGTGCAATTTCTTCTGC
>JAQYVL010000130.1 GCA_030145525.1 Desulfobacterales bacterium | reverse complement strand
GTTTGAATTCCGCGGAAAGGTTGATGATCATAGATGGCGGAAGATTTGGGACACCTGCCTTTTTATCGGAAGTTTTTTGCCTGCGCTTCTTTTCGGAGTGGCTTTTGCGAATATTTTCCAGGGGATTCCGTTTGATGGAGACGGCGTTTACACTGGAAACCTTTTTACGCTTCTGAATCCTTACGGCCTTCTTGGAGGAGTTTTGTTTCTGCTGCTTTTTGTGCAGCATGGCGCCTTGTGGCTTGCTATCAGATCCGAGGGAACTCTCCGGGAAAAAGCGTCAAGAACAGCCGGAAAGATCTGGCCGCTTGTTCTTGCTGCAGCGGTAATTTTTCTTGCGGCATCAAAGTATAAAACAGAACTCTATGACAACTACCTCGAACATCCGGTTCTGTTTCTTGAGATTCTGGCAACCGTTCTTGCACTTGCCGGTGTAAAAATATTTTTGCAGAAGAAGGCCTTTTTCAAAGCGTGGTTTTCATCGGCGGCTGCAATCGCAGGGGCAACTTTTTTCGGCATCATCGGGCTTTATCCCGATATGTTCCCGTCCAGTATTGACAAGGCTTTCAGCCTGACAGCCCATAATGCTTCATCCAGTCCTCTGACGCTGAAGATCATGCTGATCGTGGTCGTTATTTTCATACCGGTTGTCATTGCATATCAGGTGTGGGCCTATACGTTGTTTAAAGATGCCGTAACGGAAGAAGATTTTACATATTGATTTTTTTTAAGGAAGGGCCGGCTGTTTTTTTCAGTAAATAGCCGGTGGGGTTTTATCACCATGGCTTTTGTTGAAATTTCAGGTTTAAAGGGAAAAGTATTTGTTCCCGGAAAAAATGCAAACTTGATCAAGAAGCATAATTGCCGGGACTGTTATTCCTGTCAGTTCTGCAGTGATGACAGATGCGGTGTATGTCTTGGCGGGAAAAAGTGTTTCAGCAAAAGGGGCTGCTCAAAAGTCGTGGAACCGGACGCCTGTCTGGAATGATACCCCTGAGGAATTGTGGAATTGAGGAATCGTTTCAGATCAATTTGACAGAAATCACATTTAATCCCTGAATTCCAGAACCCGGCCCAACTGAAAGTTTTGAAACCAGTTCTAAATCCGCCCATTTTCAGAGAAGCTGGAAAGTATCAGCCACGCTTTTGCATCAAATTTTAGGTTTGAATCCGCGCAGAGCGCTGCTACGTCCTCCTTCGAAGCAAAAAACGATTGGATGTCCTCTGAACTGCTGTTTCCCATGTCGGATAACTCCCCGCCGCACTCGACATAAACGATCGATGTTGTTTCATCGGTCATCCCGGTTGAGGAGAAGACAGGGGGGCTGATTTTGAGTATCCGTTTCAGGATAAGGCCGGTTTCCTCTTTCAGCTCTCTTTTTGCTGCTTCCGCAGCTGTTTCACCTTCATCGATAAGTCCTGCCGGAAAACCGTATTTGTAATCGCCCACGGCAACCCGGAATTCTTTAACGACAACGAGTTTGTTCCGCTCTGTATGAAAAGGCACGATGATAACCCCGTCAGGAACGGAGAAGCGTTTTGTTACGCATTTGGGCTCGCTGTCCCGTGATGCAATGAACCATGATCTCTGGCTGCCGTCTCGATCCAGATACATTATTTTAAACATGTTCAGGTGGTTGTAGTCGGTCAGCTTTTCAGTCTTTATTATTTTCATTTTTTTCTTCTCCTTCATCGCGTTTATTCGGTCCTGATGCTGTAGTTCTTCAACCGGATGAGATTTAGTGCCTGGTTCGAAAGCTTGGGAGAATTATACATAAACCCCTCTTTAAATTGAAATATTTCTATGGTAGGGTAATATAAGTAATAAAGCCATATGAACATTTTTCATATGGTTTGGAAAGTAAATTATCATGAAATATCATATCAAGAACTTTTTTTTCATATGAGCATTCTTTAAGGGTCTTATCGACTCAATTCGCTTGATCTGTCGATTTCGTAAGCAAATTGGGTGTAAAACATTACAGCCCTTAGTACAAATAATCATTGTTGGCCGTGTTCTTAATTCAGCAGCAATTGAAAAATAGTAGGAGGCTATAGTGAGTATTAGTAAGGTCATAAATAAATATAAAATAAATGAACAACCGAATGATTTTTCATTTTGGCAATCAAAATCATATGAAGAGCGGCTGGAAGCATTAGAGCAAATTCGAAAAGAATACAATTCATGGAGATATAATGCTGAGCAAGGATTTCAAAGAGTTTATAGAATTGTTAAACGAGCATAGCGTCAGATATTTGGTGGTTGGCGGGTATGCCGTCGCATTCCACGGGCACCCGCGTTATACTAAAGTTCTTGATGTATGGATTGAATTGTCGCCGGAAAACGCTGATAAAGTTTTAAAGGCACTCGGAAAATTTGGTTTTGGATCATTGGATCTCAAACCCGATGATTTTCTTGAGGGTGATCAGATAATTCAACTGGGTTATCCTCCAAATCGCATAGATATTTTGACGACATTAAAGGATTTGAAATTTAAGGATTGTTATAAGGCAAGAGTTGATGTTGAAATTCAAGGTCTTCATATTAATTTTATTGATATTGAAAACCTGAAGAAAAATAAACGGGCTACCGGTCGTCCACAGGATTTGGCTGATGCAGAAAATTTAGAATAGTCGTTTTAGCTATGCAGGCCAACAACAGTTAGCAGTTGACCGCCGGAGCCGTGCTGCTTTTTTAACTTCTTCGAATCAGTCCCACATACCTTCCCACAATCCGCACCTTTTTCCGGTTATCTCCCGTAAAGATCAGCGGCGGATACATGCTGTTTTCCGAATGCAGTTCAATCGCGTTTCTTTTTCGCTTGAAAATTTTCAATACGGCCTCCGGCAGCATCTCGTCCACAATGACCGCAACGATTGTCCCGTTTTCCGCGTCTCCGGCCGGAACCAGAACGGCAAGGTCGCCGTCCCTGATTTGCGCCCCGATCATGGAGTCGCCGGAAACCCGCACGGCAAAACAGGACTCATGACCCCACAGCGCCGGATTCACCGGCAGATATTCTTCCGCATGATCGTAAATGCTGATGGGCTTTCCTGCTGCAATGGGACCTGCCAGGGGGATGGTTTTTTCGTTATCCAGGGGAGCTATCGGCCGCCATGTTCTTTTTTTGCCCGGTATGGTTTCGATAAATCCCTTGTCAATCAGGATATTTAATATCCGGTGAACCCCTGCCGGGCCTTTCAGCCCGAGATTTTCGCAGATCTCGCGGACCGTCGGCGCCATGCTGTACTGCCGGTGATGGTACAGGATAAACTCATAAACACTTAATTGCCTCAGTGTCAGCTCCATAACATATCCCCCGGACTCTGCACGGACCTTCCGCCCCTGTTGAGTACATGAGTATAAATCATCGTGGTGGATACATCTTTGTGACCGAGCAGTTCCTGTATGGTGCGAATATCATATCCGGCTTCGAGCAGATGGGTGGCAAAGGAGTGACGCAGGGCATGGCAATTTCCTGTTTTCGTTATCCCGGAACCGCGGATCGCTTTTTTGATTGCTTTTTGAATAACCGATTCATGAATATGATGTCGTCGCTCAACACCGCTTCGGGGGTCAATGGACCGTTTCGACGCCGGAAAAACCCACTGCCATGGCCAGCTCCGGTCCGCATGTTTATATTTTCTTTCCAGGGCATAGGGCATATACACGGTACCGAACCCCGCTTTCAGGTCTATTTCATGAATATCCTTTGCTTTTTCGAGATGCCGCTTCAGATTGTCTGTCACG
>JAQYVL010000129.1 GCA_030145525.1 Desulfobacterales bacterium | reverse complement strand
GCCGCAGCTCCCTCGACATCTGTTGCCGTTCCGTTTTCCGGCTGAACCAGTCCAAGCTTTTTCAGCATGGCCTGAAAAAGTTCTCTGTCTTCCGCCCTGTCAATACTTTCCGGCTGGGTTCCCAGAATGGGTACGCCTGCTTCATGAAGCGGAACCGAAAGGTTTAACGGGGTCTGACCTCCAAACTGAACTATAACACCGTCAGGCTTTTCCTTCTCGATAATGTGCAGAACATCCTCCCGGGTCAGGGGTTCAAAATACAGTTTGTCGGAGGTGTCATAATCCGTACTCACCGTTTCCGGATTACTGTTCACCATAATGCTTTCCACTGCCTCTTCGCGAAGGGCTAACGAGGCATGAACACAGCAGTAGTCAAACTCGATCCCCTGGCCGATTCTGTTCGGCCCTCCCCCAAGAATCATCACTTTTTTCCGGTTTGAGACCCTGGCTTCGCACTCGGTTTCATAGGTTGAGTAATAATAGGGGGTTGAAGCTTTAAATTCGGCCGCACAGGTATCAACCAGCTTGTAAACCGGCCGGATTCCGGCTTCTGTCCTCTGACGTTTAATCTCTTCTTCATCCATGCCGGTCAGATATGCCAGCTGAATATCGGAAAACCCGTATTCTTTTGCTTTAGAAAGCTGTTCGGTGGAAATTGCCTTTTCTGCTTTGCATCGGGACAGGCGTTTCTCCAGATCAATGATTTGATTGAGCTGGTGAAGAAACCATGGATCAATCATGGTTTGCTCATAGATTGCCTCAATTGAAAGACCTTTCAGCAACGCCTCCCGCAGATAGAAGATGCGCTGAGAGTTGGGGATTGCGAGCTTTTTCATGATCTCGGACTCGGAAGGAGATTTTTCTGTAAAATCCACAAGATCCTTCCCGTCCGAACCAAAACCATAACGACCGATTTCAAGAGAACGGATCCCTTTTTGAAAGGCTTCTTTAAACGTTCTGCCGATAGCCATGGTCTCCCCCACAGATTTCATGGAGGTTGTCAGGTAATCCTCGGCTTCGGGAAATTTTTCAAAGGTCCACCTGGGAATCTTGACTACGCAATAATCAAGGGTCGGTTCAAAGCTGGCCAGGGTTTCACCGGTGATATCATTCGGGATCTCATCCAGTGTATATCCAACGGCAAGTTTTGCTGCAATTTTTGCTATGGGAAATCCTGTTGCCTTAGATGCCAGAGCCGAGCTTCTGGAGACCCGTGGATTCATCTCAACGACAATCATTTCACCGGTTTCAGGGTTTACTGCAAACTGAACGTTTGATCCGCCCGTATCAACACCGATTTCCCGAATTATGGCAATCGATGCGTCTCTCATGGTCTGATATTCACGATCCGTAAGGGTCTGTGCAGGAGCCACAGTAATGCTGTCTCCCGTATGAATCCCCATGGGATCCATGTTCTCTATGGAGCAGATAATAACGACATTGTCTTTATGATCGCGCATGACTTCCAGCTCAAATTCTTTCCACCCAAGCACCGATTCTTCCAGCATCACCTGGCTGATCAAGCTGGCATCGAGACCGGCCTTGGCCATAATTTCAAGATCCTCCCTGTTGTAAGCCACACCACCACCGGTTCCGCCTAGTGTAAAGCTGGGTCGGACGATAATCGGAAATCCAATTTTTTCTGCGATCTCCCTCACTGCACTCATGTTCGTGGCAATACCGCTTTCCGGAATCCGGAGGTCGATTTTATGCATGGCCTTCCGGAACAGATCTCTGTCTTCTGCCTTATTTATGGATAGAATGGATGCGCCGATCATCTCGACACCATACTTTTCCAGCACCCCCATTCCAGCCACTTCAACAGCGGTATTTAAACCGGTCTGACCGCCAAGCGTGGGCAGCAGGGCGTCGGGGCGCTCTTTTTCAATTATTTTTTCCACAATCGCAGGGGTTACCGGTTCGATATACGTGGCATCGGCCATTTCAGGATCGGTCATAATGGTAGCCGGATTGCTGTTAACCAGAACAACATCAAACCCTTCCTCTTTAAGGGCTTTACAGGCCTGTGTCCCTGAATAGTCAAATTCGCAGGCCTGACTGATGATGATCGGTCCGGCTCCGATGATTAGAATTTTTTGGATATCAGATCGTTTTGGCATAATGCTGGTTCTTCATACAGAAAAAAATCGTCGGGGAAAATCAAACAGCATGACGTTTGCTCATCATTTCTTTAAAATTATTAAAAAGATATCCTGCATCATGCGGACCCGGAGATGCTTCCGGATGATACTGGACGGCAAACAGCGGATACTCTCTATGTTGAAAGCCCTCAAAGGTATTATCATTCAGGTTCATATGGGTAACTTCAATGTTTTTGCCTTCCATACTGCCGGTATCGACAGCAAATCCGTGATTCTGAGAGGTAATTTCAACCTTGCCTGTCAGCAGGTTTTTGACCGGCTGGTTTGAGCCTCTATGCCCGAATTTCAGCTTAAAGGTCTTTCCTCCCAGAGCAAGACCTAAAATCTGGTTGCCCAGACATATACCAAACATGGGACAAAATCCAATCAGTTCCTTAATTGTATCAATAGCATATGTCAGCGGCTCCGGATCTCCGGGGCCGTTTGAAAGAAAAATGCCATCCGGTTTGTAAGACTTTATCTGTTCCGGTGAAAAGATTGCAGGAACAACCAGTATTTCACATCCTGTATTTTCGAGGCATCTTAAAATATTATACTTGATACCAAAATCAAAAGCGACGACAGCGTGTTTCTTTCCTCTTGATTGCCAGATGTCCGAACCGGATTCAATTTTATTTTTTTCAATGGGAGCCGGTTTCCCGTTTTCCCATAAATACGGAACCGTTGTTGAAACTTCCTTTACAAGATCCTGGCCCTCCATACCGGGTATGGCCCTTGCTTTTTCAACAAGGGAATCCGGCTCAAGGTCATAGGTTGAAATATATGCCCGCATGGCACCTGCTTTTCGTATGTGGCGGGTGAGTGCACGGGTATCAAACCCCTCGATTCCAAGAACGCCCTCTTTTTTTAAATACACTGCAAGACTCTCTGTGGATCTGAAGTTGCTTGGAAATTCCTGGTATTCCTTAACCAGAAAGGCGGCAACCTGAATTCGGTCTGATTCAACATCTTCAGGATTGACGCCATAATTTCCAATCAGCGGATAGGTCATGGTTACCATCTGCCCCCTGTAGGACGGATCGGTCAACACCTCCTGGTATCCTGACATGCTTGTATTGAAAACCACCTCTCCCGAAGTTTCTCCTTTTCCGGTAAAGCTTTTACACGGAAAGGTACGTCCGTCTTCAAGGGCCAAAAGTGCTTGAATTCGCTCCATAAAAAATTATTTTCACACCTTATTGTTTCGACCCGCCTGAACCTGCTGGTTTTCAAACGGGTTTACTGAACTGCATTCATCGATAAAGCCATACCTCCATTACCACATATCTTCACCAAATCAATAAAAAGATAAGTTTTATCCGGAAGAGCCTACTCCTAACGATTTATCCCATCGGCTCATTTTCGATCAGATCCCATATCCCGCAGGGACACGCACCGGCACAGAACCCGCATCCGATACAGCGTGAATCATCAACAATGTACTGGTATTCGCCCTCCCCCAGGTCCTCTCTGCTGATTGCAGCCTGGGGGCAGATGGCAACACATATCCCGCAATCCCGGCAGTTTCCGCAGGAAGAACACTGAGAACCGCACTGATCAATATCATCAAAACCGGTAATTCGGGGATCAAAATACTCCATTTTGATCCTGTCGGTATCAATCATGTCGGCCGACTCTGCGGAGGGCTTTTCCCCTCTCAATGTCGTTATGATGGCTTCCGCGGCTTTCCGGCCCGCTCCAATCACATCTGACAGGATTCCCGGTTTGACAACGTCTCCTATGGCAAAAATCTTTGGATCCGATGTTCGAAAAAACTCATCCACTTTTACAAATCCATCTTTTATTTCAACGCTTTTTGGAAGAAAATCTATATCCGGCAAATCACCGATTGAAATTACAACAGTATCCGCTGAAAGCAATTCACCGGTTTGAAGAACCACGCCTTCTTCGGTTATCTCCCTGGTAAAACAGGGCCACTTGAAAACCGCACCATAAGATTCGGCGTCTTCTCTCTCTTTTCCGAATGATGCCGGCTCCTGAACATCAATTAATGTGATGCTCTCTGCTCCGAGCCTTCCGGCTTCTGTTGCAACATCGCATCCCACATTACCGGCACCAATAATTACAATCTTTTTACCCGGATCAATATCATCCTTTTTTGACTTCATCAGAAAATCCAGAGAGGGTATCATTCGTTCTTTTCCCGGAATGGGCAGAGTTCTTGGTTTCTGGGCTCCTGCTGCAATTACCAGAAAATCATAATCCCCTTTCAATCTTTCTGTTTCCTGCCTTCCCGGTTTTTGCTTCAGGTGTACATGGGAAATCACACTGGATATTCTTTCAAGTTCTGCCGAAAGTATATCTCCGGGAATTCGGCTTTCCGGAATAACCAAGACCATTTTTCCGCCCAGGGTTTCTTCCGTGTCATAAATCACGGCTTCATGTCCTGCTTTGCGAAGCTGCCATGCAACGGAAATGCCTGCCGGGCCGCCGCCGATAACCGCGATCTTTTTTCCGCTCTGAGCTGGAAAATCCGGAGTTCCGGCATTTATACTTGCCTTACCCAGTTCCTTGATATCAATCGGTATCATGGAAGAAATCCGGCGCGTACATGCCTGCATACAGGGGTTGGGACAGAGATATCCGCAAATTGTTGCCGGAAACGGTGTATATTCAAGCGCCAGATCAACCGCTTCATCTATCCTCCCTTCTCTGACCAGCCGCCATCTTTTATGAACCGGTATTCCTGTAGGGCAGGTTCCTTCACAAGGCGCTGTATACTTCCGGTTTTCCCATACCGGAACGAATCTTCTAAGTTCACTGGTCGGTATCAGAGGAATCGGACTCCGATCCATTGTTGTCAAATCCCCGATCATTCCTCCCCGGCCAAGTTCCTTATCCCATACATCGGCTTTGAAGGCCGACATCGATCGATTCTCAACTCCTCCCTTTTCCTGGGGGGTGCGCGCAACCAGAAGCTGCCAGTCTTCTCGTACCGAAAGTGTTTTAAAAAGTTCCTTTCGATTGATATGATCCAAATATGTTTTCAAACTTTCAGCAAACCAGTTCCAGTCTTCATCTGAAATCGGAACCTGCTTTGCATCGGCATCGCTGTAACCGCTGTGCGGGCCTCGAAAATAAATTTTACCGCCCACCATTCCAACCAAAGGCCGGTATCCAAGGACGTTCTCCGGATCTTGAGGTTCAACTCCGCAGATAACAGCGATCCCTCCGGCCATGAATTCACCAAAATAATCTCCCACCGATCCGAGAACCCAGATTTCCGGAGGATCAAATCTTGGATTGCTTTTGGTCATTGTCATGCCGCGTGCGCCGATGTTGCCGGCTACAAAAATTTTTCCCTGAGCCATGGCATTGGCAAGACCATTACCGGCATTGCCATGAACCACAATCTGCGAACCAGCGTTCAGCCAGCCCACATCATCGGAAGCCGGTCCCATGACTTCAATAAATGTATTGGGAAACCCTAGAGATCCGACTCTCTGACCAGCTTGCCCTTTTATGACGACATGGACGGATTCACTCCCGGCTTTCCACAGCCTTCCGCCGATGCCTTGCTGGCCAAAGGCTTGAATTTCAATTCGCCTTTCCCCTTTTTCAACGGCATCCTGAACTCTTTCTTCAAGAATACGGGATTCTATGCGAAATCCCTCTTCCTTGCCGGCAATTTGAAAATATGCTTTATTATTCATAACGTTTCTCCACAAAGACAGCTCATGGCCGAAAGTGCGGTAATCCTTTTAGCGTTAGCGCAATCAGTTTCTAAACCACATATTTAATATTCAGCCTTTTGGCTGTATGGTAATCATTAATCCCCAGAGCATCCGACATTCCGATGGGCAAAGAAGTTGAACGCCCCAGAGGCGCAACTATTTTTTTCAATTCCGTATCAAAACTCAGGAAAACATCCACAACACGCTGTGCAACATCTTCGGAATTCAGCCGCCTGTAGAGCCTTGGGTCCTGGGAAGTAATCCCTTTTGGACAAAGGCCTACGTTACAGATGTTGCATCTGTCTGATTCCGATCCAAGGCAGCCTGCGGCAGCCTGCATGATATATTTGCCGATTTGAACGCCGCTTGCGCCCAGCATAATAAGGGCTGCGGCATTTGCAGCCAGATTACCTGTTTTTCCGGCACCTCCGCCTGCAAACAGCGGAATTTCATTTTGTTTACCAAGGGCTGCCAGATTCAGATAACTATCCCTGATATTGCTCGCAATGGGATGTCCCATGGTATTCATGGAAACATTATATGCTGCACCGGTTCCACCATCTTCTCCATCAATGGCCAGGCCTGCCGCATAAGCATTTCTTGTAAGATTGTTTAATACGGCAAGAGAAGTGGAAGATGCTGAAATTTTAGGATATACAGGAACCCTGAATCCCCACGCCATATACATGGACTGGGTCATTTTTGCCACAGCCTCTTCGATAGAATATTGGGTCTGGTGCGTTGGAGGGCTGGGCAGGTTGACTCCTGCGGGAACCCCTCTGATCGCGGCAATCAATTTATTGACTTTATACCACATCAACAGACCGCCATCGCCGGGTTTTGCGCCCTGACCGTATTTTATTTCAACAGCGCAGGGATCGACCTTCATATCCGGAATGGCATGGATTATCTCATCCCATCCAAAATAACCGGAAGCGATCTGGAGAATAACATACTGCAAAAACCGGCTTCGAAGAATTCTTGGCGGACATCCGCCTTCACCGGTGCACATTCTTACCGGCATATTCAGTTCTTCGTTAAGGTAAGCCACTCCCATCTGCAATCCCTCCCACATGGCGGGAGAGAGCGCGCCAAAGGACATGCCGCCGATAATCAGGGGATAAATCTCACGAACCGGTGGAATCCATCCATTTTCCTTGATATGTTTCAAATTTTCTTCCGGTGGAAGTACCCGCCCCAAAAGAGTTCGCAGCTCAAATTCATGACGCCCGGCATCTAAAGCCGGGTCTGTCAGCATGGAAATTCTTATAAATTTTATCTGATCCAGAACTCCTCCGGGAACATTGCGACGTCCACCGCGTCGCCGGGGCTGTCCTCCCTGATTATTGTGATAAACCAGCTTGTCCGCCTCGTCGCTCCTTCCGGGTAAAATGGCATCATTCGGGCAAGCCATGGTGCACATGGCACATCCGACACAAGAATGCTGAGGGTCGGTTTTCTGACGAATACCATGATAAACCTTGAAAGCATTGGATGACGAATGATTCACTTCGATATTTGTTTCTATGATTCTTTTTCTGAAAACACCCAGCTCCAGCGAATGAACCGGGCATACCGCTGTACAGCGGCCGCAGAGTGTGCACTTTTCCTTATCCCACAGGATTTGCCAGGGCAGATCCTTTATGTTTAGTGTAGAAGGTGTAACGGGTCTGTTTGCTGACATATCTTAACCTCCTGGCGATCCGGCCCTACAATTACGGTATCCAGATGCATGGGTTGAAAATCCTTGGTTTTGTCCCGGTCTGGAATAACTGCATCCAATCCGCATATTTCAGAAGAAAAAGCATATATCCCCGGACGGCCTCCAACAACTCCCGGTCTAAGCTTTTTCCTGTCCTGGGCCATAAAAAGAGAGTGATCGGGCAGACAGCCTATGGTACAGTTTGGCCCGTCAATTATCATCCTTCTGCATGTGCGCTTCAAATGTCTCAAAAAATCAGTGTTTGGATGTTTTTCAAGAGCCTTCTCCTGAAGCGGGGTGATAATATGTTTATAAGCATCGATACCCAGTCCGAGCTTTGATATTGTATAGTGCAAAATATGGGTAAAAACCTCGGAATCGGATTGAAATCCCGTATATCCGGGGAAACCGCGCGACATCAGGTATTCTTTAATCGGAATAAACGCTGTATTCTCTCCGTTTGTCATGGTTGAAAAACCTTCAACAAAAAATGGATGGCATGCATACAGATCGATGGCGTAATTGGTGTTCTGTCTTCCCTGGGCCATAATTACACGGGCTTTCAAGTCATCCCGGCCAAGCTTCAGGTAGTGTCCCACTGTAAGCGGATCCCCTATCTCCTTAATCATAATTACATCCGGCCAAAAGGAAAACACGATCATATCTTTCTTCTCTTCGCCCATTTTTCGCAATTCAAGACGGGTCAGCATTAATTGTTCACCTATCTCCTTAAAGCTTCTCCCTTCCCATTCTTTGGGATATTCATAGGCCCTTATGAGATAAAAATCTCTTTTCGGGACCCCATTGGCCGGCTCGGCTGGAACCCTGATCGAAATTTTGTATTTGGTCATGAACCCAAGGTCCATCATGAATCTGTCAAGACGCTTCAAGCCCTCGCTTGTAAAAATACCGGACAGGATAGGCGCGTCTTTGATGTCGTCAAAAGGCCCTCCGAGGTCCCGCAGAAAAAGGCCGACACCCGAACCGTCATGGCCTTCCCGCATAACATCAAGCGCCTCCAGGGCCGTCATGGGTGATTGTGGCGTTTCGCTGGTTAATGCAAATAAACGACACATTTTTCTCTCCTTGTAATAACGTTTTTGACCGAAATTTCTGCCTTGCTGATTTTGCCGCTCAAACTTCAATGGCCTCAATTTTTATCCAAATGGCAAAAAGTCGGAAAACGTCCTGTATGTCTTAAAAAAGCCTAATATATGGATGTACATGAGTACATTATACAATAAAGCAACGGGCATGCCAAAACCGATCAAATGAAAAACAGCATTCTTTTTGCTATCCATATTGTAAATAAAAAATCTTGTTCATGAAAAAATCGATTCAAGCTCAGGGGAGGAGAGAATTTCAACCACATGAATATATACATTATTTTGATTATAAAATTTGCGCCGGACTAAAAACAGGGTCAAACAGTCAGCTTGTAATGAACGCGAATTCATCTGGCTCAAGGGTATCGGGGATATATTTTCGGACAATTTAATACTATTTTGTAATAAACGCCTGCTAATGTTTTACAAAAATGTAAAAAACACAAAGCAAACCCTTTTAAAAGCTTGAAAAGAAGAACGTCACTTATACCATATGTGTTTTCTTTTTGAAAGCCGGAGTTTGATAAGCTCGTAAAAAGTCGCAGAACAGACGGCAAAGTAAAAAGTTCCCCGCTATCAGCGGGATTTCCGCTTCGCTTCAACAAGCTATCCAAGGCGCGCGAATCTTGTATAATACCGTGCACAACAGGGCAGCGGTAGCCGAAGGCGTGCATGGTTAGCCTATTCCGCAATTATACAAGATGAAGCACAACAAAGAAATTGAACTTTTTACGAAGCCGTCGGAGATTTAATTTTTCTGTTTTGTTGTCGTGACAAAATAAAGGATATTGTCTATGATGCGATATAGTTCAGGAGCTTGTTTAAAAAACACTGCATAAAGGGAAAAAACAGAATTAAAATGCTGCAGAATCTTCCGGAAAAACTTGCCGGACCATTGCAACTCAGATGGGATGCCTTTTCCAAAGTGCTCCGGAAAACAGGCACACTGGCGACCATACCAGAAAACACATTAAAATTATTACAAAAAACATTTCTTTTTAGTGAATTTATCTCAAAAACCCTGACCCGCAGACCGAACGTTCTTATTGATCTGATAGAACATAATGACCTTTGGCGATCTTATCCGCCAAATGAATACACACAAAAGCTTTCCCTGCTGCTGAAAAAAATCTCTGATGAAAACTCACTCTCGATGAGTCTTCATCTCTTCAGATATCGAGAAATGATCCGAATTGCATTTCGTGATCTTGCCGGTCTGGCGGATATTTTCGAAACCATGACGGATATTTCCGCCCTGGCGGAAGCATGTATAGAACAAGCCTTCTCAGAACTTTATAAATGGATGGTAGAAAAATTTGGAACGCCCCGCAGCCCTGACGGAAGCAAACAAAAAATCGTTGTCCTTGGCCTGGGAAAACTCGGTGCGGGCGAACTCAACTTTTCATCAGATGTCGATCTTGTATTTGCTTTTCCGGAAACAGGTGTAACAGATAACAGCAAAAACTCGATGCAAAACGAAGTTTTTTTTTCACGCCTCACCCGCTCTTTTCTGAAAATTTTTGCAGGATCAACGCCATCGGGCATCCTTTTCAGGGTTGATTTGCGGCTCAGGCCCTATGGTGAAAATGGTCCTATTGTTCTCAGTTTCAATTCAATGGAGGAGTATTACGAAGCGCAAGGAAGGGAATGGGAAAGATATGCTTTGATCAAGGCAAAAGTTGTGGCTGGAGACAAAAAAGCAGGTCTTGAACTTCTAAAACGCCTCAATCCGTTCATTTACAGAAGATATCTTGATTACAGCTCATTTGAGTCCTTACGGGATATGAAAAAGAGTATAAATTTTGAAATCAAACGCAAAGGTCTTCAGGACAACATCAAACTGGGAGCCGGCGGTATTCGAGAGATTGAATTTTTCGGACAGATCTTTCAGCTGATTCGAGGCGGTATTGAACCAAAACTTCAGGAGCCATCTATTGTAAAAGTTTTAAAAACCCTTGCGGAGGAAGGCTATATTCAGCAGGCTGTATGCGATGAGTTGATGAACGCCTATGTGTTTTTAAGAAACACAGAGCATCGACTTCAGGAATTTGATGACAGACAGACACACACCCTTCCAAAAGACAGCAGCGAAATTTTCCGGCTTGCTTTATCCCTCGGTTTTGAAGAAAGAGATGCATTCCTTAAGCAGCTTAAACTTCACATGGATAATGTTCACCGTCATTTCAACCAGCTTCTTTCTTCAGAAAATACAAAAAACGATGATCACCAAAATAAATTTGAAGCTGTCTGGCTGAATCCGGTTGGAAACAAAGAAGGAGAAAAATTACTTCTTGCCTCCGGCTTTGACAGGCCGGATGAAATTGTTCGACATTTGGATTTATTGCAAAATGACTCGGCAACAAGATCTCTTAGCGGAGAAGGTCGCAGGCGTCTTAACAAACTCATGCCCCTTGTAATTGAAACAACAGCAAAAGCCAAGAACCCTCTCCTCTCGTTTACCCGGATCATAGAGCTCATAAAAGCTGTTGAACAGCGAACAAATTATCTTTCTTTGCTGCTGGAGAATCCATCCGTTCTTACACAACTTGTCAACCTGTCAATTGTCAGTCCGTGGATTATCTCTTTTCTGACGCGTCACCCGGTTCTTCTGGATGAGCTTCTGGATGTTAGGCTGCTTTACAGGCCGCCTTCCAGAAAACAACTTTCGGAAGAGCTGCAAAAAAACCTTTTACAGGTACCGCCCAACGACCTGGAACAGCAAATAGAGCTGCTTTGTATCTTTAAACAGATAAACACGCTAAGGGTTGCTGCGGCTGACATAACGGCATCCTATCCCCTCATGCGGGTAAGTGATCATCTTTCTGATATAGCAGAGCTCATTCTTGAAAAAATACTGAATTTTTCCTATACGCATCTCGTCATGAAATACGGGGCTCCGAAATGTTACCTTGAAAAGTTTGATTGTGAAAAAGGATTTGCGATTATTGCATATGGAAAGCTGGGAGGCATCGAGCTTGGATACGGATCTGATCTTGATATGGTATTTCTTCATGCTGCAACAGAAGGCAGCACTCCGGGAGGAAGCAGTCAGGCTATATCAAACAGCCAGTTCTTTACCCGCCTGGGACAAAGAATTATTCATACCCTTACAACCCATACACGGGCTGGAAGACTTTATGAAATCGATATGCGGCTGCGGCCCAGCGGAAGCTCCGGTCCCCTTGTGAGTCACATGAAAACTTTTATGGAATATCAACTCGAAAAAGCCTGGACCTGGGAACATCAGGCTTTGGTGAGAGCCAGGCCGATCTGTGGAGACCAGGCAATCATCCAAAGTTTTGAGGAAATTCGAAAAACAATTCTCACAAGGCTCAGAGACAAATCAAAACTTTTACAGGATATCCTTGATATGCGGGATAAAATGAGACTGAACCACCTCGATGAAAATCCGGAAAATTTCAACTTAAAGCAGGGGTTCGGAGGAATCGTGGACATTGAGTTCCTTGTTCAGTATTTGATACTTGCAAACGCTTTTCATCATCCTGAACTTGTAAAATGGTCCGACAATATTCGCCAGCTTGGAACTCTTTATGACTCAGGAATAATTGAAAAGGAAACCTCTCTGTTTTTAAAAGAAGCTTACCTGACCTTCCGTTCCAGAGTCCACAGGCTGAACCTTCAGGACAAACCTTCTACCGCGCCCGAACAGGAGTTTAGGGCTCTTGGCAGAAAGGTTTCAGAAATATTAAAAAAACACTTATCCTGATGTTTTCCATATCTCTCATTATTTTTTATCTGTTGAACGGAAAACAGTTATGGGGATGATGGCGGTTCACTCCAATAAAAAGCCGGCCCCCTGTTTTTAAAACAGGGTCCGGCTTTGTATCATAAACCTTATATATCATAGTAAAGATAAAATTCATGCGGATGCGGGCGAAGCTTTACGGCGTTGACCTCGTTTTCCGTTTTATAATCAATCCACATATCAATAACATCTTTCGTGAAGACATCACCTTTGAGTAAAAATTCATGATCTGCTTCAAGTGCTGCCAGAGCTTCATCAAGAGAGCCCGGTGCGGATTCAATCTTGGAAAGCTCTTCCGGCGGAAGGTCATAAATATTTTTATCAAGCGGATCACCCGGATCAATCTTGTTCTCAATACCATCTATCACAGCCATTAACATGGCGGAGAAAGCCATATAGCCGTTGCAGGATGGATCAGGTGTCCGGAATTCGATCCGTTTGGCTTTAGGCGAAGCGGAATACATGGGTATGCGAACCGCGGCACTCCTGTTGCGACTTGAATAGGCAAGATTTACGGGCGCCTCAAATCCCGGTACCAGCCTTTTGTAGGAGTTGGTGGTCGGGTTGGAAAAAGCACATAGTGCCTTACAGTGTTTCAGTATTCCGCCTATCGCGTAGAGAGCTTCCTGAGAAACACCTGCATATTTATCACCGGCAAAAAGCGGATTTCCGTCTTTCCAGATGCTGATATGGGTATGCATACCGGTACCGTTGTCTTCAAAAATCGGTTTTGGCATGAATGTTACGGTGTGTCCATGACGATAGGCCACATTCTTCAGAACATATTTGAACCAGGCAAGTTGATCACTCATCTGAACCAGAGGTTTGAACCGCATATCGATTTCACCCTGACCCGCTGTGGCAACTTCATGATGCTGGCATTCAACATCAATACCGAGTTTTTCAAGGGTCAGCATCATTTCGGTTCGTATATCCTGAAATTTGTCCATCGGGGGTACCGGAAAATAACCTTCCTTGTGTCTTGGTTTGTATCCGAGGTTAGGCGACTCTTCCCTTGAAGTGTTCCAGATACCCTCCACAGAATCGACCTCATAATAGGAAACATTTCGGGATGATTCAAACCGTACACTGTCAAAAATAAAAAACTCCGCTTCCGGACCATAATATGCGGTATCACCAATACCGCTGCTGGCTAAATATGCTTCTGCTTTCTGAGCAATGTTTCTCGGATCTCTGGTGTATGACTCACGGGTAATCGGATCAACAATATTTCCGATCAGAACCAGAGTTGGAACTTCAAAAAAAGGATCCATCTTTGCCGTAGCAGGGTCCGGCACGACAAGCATGTCACTGGCATTAATGGGCTGCCAGCCTCTTATGCTTGAACCGTCAAATCCATATCCGTCATCAAAGCTTGACTCCTCAAGCTCGCTGATTGGTACGGAAAAATGTTGCCATACGCCTAGAAAATCCATAAAGCGTATATCAACAACCTTTGCCCCATTTTCTTTTGCCATGTCTAAAACTGCTTTGGGTTTCATAATAATATCCTCCATCATTATTATTAGGTAGACAGATTTGATGGTTATGCAAAAAAACACTTCGCGTCAGAACTGTAATTTCCACTTATAATCAAATTCTTTGTTATTCCAAAATCCGTTGTGCTGACATGAAAGCCAAATCTCTGCAAAAGCTATTCCAACCAGCGATCAAACACATAACCATCTATTATAATAAACTAAAACTATAATTTCAAAACACACAACCCTTTCATGCTTACATTTATGCATAAAAAAGAGAATGAAAATTACATTATTGTAACTTCGGGCTTTCAATGCAAAGAACGCTCCCCGATGAATCCTTAATTGATTTTCTGCAGATGTGGTGATAAGGAACAACTCAACTTATTTATCCGACATCTATAGTGATTTTCAGAATATTGTTCTGTTGATTATAAAAAACCTTCTTCGCTGATAAAACATTTTAACCGTCTCTAATAATCTTTTAGCTCTGAATTTAAAATTCGGCAACTGTATTTCTAAAATCGTTTTAACTTCATTGCTTCAGGCTGCAAAGAACTGTTTTCAATATCCGAAAAAGCTCCACACCTTTTCAGGGAGGGGCTTTCAATTGTTTTGATGTTTTTTCTCTTTTCAAACCATTTAGGAGAGGAGATGAGGTATGACTGAAGAGAACCAGGAATCAAATTATGATGAACAGTTTGTAGTTGACCGGGCTACATCAAGCTGGTCTGATTTGTGGAAAAAAGATGATTACTGGTCGATCTGGCTGGGTTTTTTAATGCTGATATTCGGTCTTGTTGTCTTTTTTAACAACCCACCGGAAGATATGGATAGCAAAATCAAGCAGGCAAATGAAGTATTAAAAACAGAGTCGAATCGGGCTCCTTTTAAAACCGTTTCCTGGTATCAGGCCTTGGATGCCAAAAGTAAACTGAAGGCAACAAATTCTTCGATCGGGAAAACCATAAAAAAAATTACAGCTACACCCCATCGCTGGGATACGAACCCGGTTAAAGCCTTCTTGATGGATGATGAGACAGGGGAAGCCAAAAGAAAAAGCGCACTTGCAAAGTATGAAAAAGCCAAAGGCAAAGAAGACAAAACACTGGCGGAAGCCAGGATCGCTGAAGCGGCAGCGGCGGCAAAACGATTTAAATCAGACAAACTGATTAACAAAGCAATTGACGCGATTGATATGTGGCGTGTAGCGCACTCAAAAGTTTCAAACATGAAAAAAAAAGTCAGCGCTGCCAAACCATACAATCAGATTTTTTATCTCCTCGCCCTTATGATCTTCCTGGCCCTTTTTTTCGGCATTGGCATGGCTGCCATGGGAAAATCAATGCCCAGGTTTATGCTCGGCTTTTCTTTTGTTTTTTTAATCGCCCTGCTTTCATATGCCGCTTCAGCTCAAACGACAATGAAACATTACGGAATCGGCTATGCTGCATGGGCAATTTTATTTGGCCTGATCATCAGTAACACCGTGGGAACACCAAAGTGGGTCATGAAAGCCGTGCAAACGGAATACTACATAAAAACAGGTCTGGTGCTTCTGGGTGCGGAAATTCTATTTGGAAAAATCCTGTCCATCGGTATTCCGGGAATTTTTGTCGCCTGGATCGTGACGCCGATTGTTTTGGTAAGCACGTATATCTTTGGTCAAAAAGTGATTAAGATACCCTCCAAAACACTAAACATAACAATTTCTGCAGACATGTCCGTGTGCGGTGTTTCAGCAGCCATTGCCACAGCATCTGCCTGCCGTGCGAAAAAAGAAGAATTGACCCTGGCTGTTGGACTTTCCCTGGTATTTACCTCGATTATGATGATTGTCATGCCTGCTGTTATTAAAGCCATCGGCATTCCGTATATTTTAGGAGGGGCATGGATGGGCGGAACCATCGATGCAACAGGGGCTGTTGCGGCTGCCGGCGCTTTCTTAAGTGACCGCGCCTTATATGTTGCCGCTACCATTAAAATGATTCAAAATGTGCTGATCGGTGTTATTGCCTTTTTCGTGGCACTTTACTGGTGCGCCCGCGTCGAGTGTTTGCCCGGTCAAAAAGTTTCAGCCATTGAAATCTGGCATCGCTTTCCCAAATTTGTGATCGGTTTTATCGCTGCCTCAATCATTTTTTCACTTCTTTATGAAGGTCTGGGAAAAGATGTCGGATATGCGCTCATCGATCATGGTGCTATCCGAGGTATGTCTAAAATTTTCAGGGGCTGGTTCTTTTGTCTGGCCTTTGCCAGTATTGGTCTGGCAACCAATTTCAGCGAGCTTAAAGGGTATTTTAAGGGCGGTAAACCTTTTATTCTTTATGTGTGCGGACAATCATTTAATCTGATATTAACCCTGTTGGTGGCCTATATCATGTTTTATAAGGTCTTTCCGGAAATCACGGCGAAAATTTAATCATGGTTCAATATCTTGTTTCAAGGTGTTTATTCATTAATTTTTCAAAACAAAGGGGCCTGTTTTTTTTCAAACGTCTGGCATACCTGTTTTTAAGTATTTTGGCGATATGGTTTTTTATGTTTTATGTCGGCCCCGGGTTGGAAAAATTAATCAATTTAACACCTATCGCTGAATGCATCGATGAAAGAGGAATTGATGCCAACATGTATTTCTATACGGAAGTAGACGAATTTTCAGAAGCGGCCTTTTATATGGAAAACACAATGAAATATTCTCCATCGAAGTTTAATCAATGATTTTATTGATAGCCTTAAATCTTTTCCGGGTGCTTTAACGAAGTTTAATCTCTATTTAAAATTCCATTTTTCAT
>JAQYVL010000128.1 GCA_030145525.1 Desulfobacterales bacterium | reverse complement strand
ATGAGACAAGTCTGGTTTTGAGCAAAATCAGCATGCTTGCCGTGGTGCTCTATTTCAATTTCTCCCGCGCGGTGGTAACACGATTTACCGGTCAGGAATATGATTCCAAATTCAAGACGCGTCTGATTGAGCATATAGCTGCTTTTTCCAGAGATGGATTTAACTCGCTTTTACGGAAGGAGAATTTGTGAATCAGAGATTTCAATCCTGTTTGCTGCTTCTAATGATGATATGTGCAATCGGATGTGTAAGACTCGGCCCTGACTATGAGCGCCCGGATATCGGACTGGAACCGCCGGATTCTTATAATGAATTCGATTTCAAAGAAAAAGGACTGACTGTTCCGGAAGATCGCTGGTGGCAGGTGTTTGGAGATTTTGAGATCGACAAACTGGTGGAGGCGGTACTGAAAAACAACCCGGATATCCAGAGAGCCGCCGCCAGGATTCTGGAAGTCCGGTCCCGGTTCAAAGAGGCGGGGGCGGACCGGTACCCCAGTGTCAACCTGCAGGCTGAGTACCGGAAACAGCATCAATCCATTACCAATCCTTTGACAGGCAGTATGGAATCCGAGACCTTTGACACATGGTCTCTTTCTTTGCCGGCTTCATTTGAATTGGATCTGTGGGGGCGGCTTGCAAGAGCCGAGGAGGCTGCAAAGGCCGAACTTCTGATTGCCGGGGAGAACAGAAGGACCATTGCCCAGTCGTTAATAGCCGAGGCAGTTGCCCTGTACTTTCAGATGGAGATGCTGGAAAGAAGGATAAGGATTAACAGTCAGAGCATTGAAACCTATAAAGAAAGTCTTAATCTGGTGGAAAATAGGTACAAGCGGGGCCTCACATCTGTCCTTGATGTACACCAGGCGCGGCGCCGGCTGGCCCAGGCCGAGGCTGCTCTTCCTTCCCTGGTGCAGAATCTGGGAAAAGTTCAGCAGCAGCTTGCCGTACTTCAGGGCAGATATCCCCGGACCGGACAGGCGAGAAGCCATGAAGCAGACTATTACCAAAACCTTTCGCCGGTGCCGCCGGGACTGCCTTCAGATCTCTTAACCCGGAGACCGGATATCCTTGCGGCGGAAGCCCGTCTCAGACAGTTGAATGAAATGGTGGGAGTTGCCAAGGCAAATCGATTTCCCAGGATCACCCTGACCGGAGGGTTCGGGTATGCAAGCGGAGAGCTTGACAGCCTTTTTAAACCGGAAGCCGAACTCTGGAATATCGCCGCTGGCGGTCTCCTCCCCGTCTTCAATGCCGGCAAACTGGCAGCGCAGCAGAGAGGTGCGGAAGCCCGCTATCAACAGGGTGTGGCAGAATATGCGAAAACCGTGCTGGCTGCATTTTCCGAAGTGGAAGGATCTCTTTTTGTACGAAAACAGCAGCTGGAGAAGCGGAAAAGGGTTGTAAACTTTCTGGGGCAGGCACGTGCTACCCAGGAGGTTGCCCGTCAGCGTTATGAGCGGGGGCTTACCGATTATCTGACCGTTCTTGAATCCCAGCAGATCAGGTTTTCCGCCGAAGAGAATCTGGTACTGGTTGATTTTTCAATTTTTTCAAACCGCGTCACGCTGCACAGGGCACTGGGAGGCGGCTGGGGGAATCCGAAACAGTCTGATAACGGGGAAAAATCAGATTAAAACTGACGGCCTTGAAAAAAGTCAAAAATCTGATGGCAAAGAAAAAAGTTCAAGTTCAAGGCGCGCAAGTCCTGAGGAAGGAGGCGTACTTTGAAGTACGTTGGATTGACGAAGGATGAAGCGCAACGCCGAAAGTGGACTTTTTACGAAGCCATCAAAACGGATAAAATCGAATAAGGGATACAAGTTAATATGACACAGAAAAAACGCAAAATCTTTCATTTTTTTATCGCGGCCGGTATCCTGGCTTTCGGTGTGCTGGGATTTAAGCTGATGACCTCAAGCAAGCCGGCCCGGGAAAAAGTAAAACATACTGCCCCGATCCCGATGGCGAGAATCGTAAAGGTCAGGACCGGAAACCATCAGGTTATTCTGACAGGGCGCGGTACGGTGAAGCCGGTCAGGGAGATCAAACTGGTTCCCCAGGTGAGCGGCAAGGTCATAGATGTTTCCAGGGCGCTGGTAAACGGGGGCACATTTAAAAAAGGCGATACCCTTCTTCGGATCGATCCGGCGGATTATCACATCGCTGTGACGCTGGCCGAGGCCAGGGTTAAGGAAGCGGAAAGCCGGTATACACTTGTCGGTGAAGAGTCGGAAGCCGCGCGGGCCGAATGGGAGAATCTCAATCCGGAAAGCAGGGCCCCGCCCTTGGTGGCCAAGGAACCGCAGCTTGCCGCAGCCCGGGCAACCCTTGATGCGGAAAAGGCCAATCTGGAAAAAGCGCGTCTTAACCTTGAAAGGACAGGACTCACTGCGCCCTTTGACGGACGGGTGAGTGATGAAAGTGTGGATATCGGCCAATACGTGACGCCCGGACAGACGCTTGCCGTATTGTACTCAACGGATGTTGCCGAGATTCTGCTGCCCATGGAAGCGGGCGACCTTTTCTGGTTCCATGTCCCCGGATTTACCCAGGGCAAAGACGCAAAAGGGCCGGAAGCGGAAATACGGGTCAGCGTGGCCGGAAGGGAGCTGTCCTGGCCGGGAAGAGTTGTCCGGTCAGAAGGAAAACTGGATGAACGAACAAGGTTGATCAATGTGATTGTCGAGGTTGAGAAACCGTATGAATATAAACCGCCTCTTGCAGCAGGGCTCTTTGTAACGGTTCACATCAAGGGCCTCACCATTGAAAATGCAGCGGTCATCCCGCGGTCTGCCGTTCATTCCGATGGGATTGTATGGGTTGTGGATGCGGTGGGAAGGCTGTCGTTTCGAAAGGTCGATATCGCCCGGAATTCACATGAAGGAGCCGTTATCCGGAAAGGCCTTTCAGATGGCGAAATGGTTGTCACTTCTCCTATTAAAGCCGTGAGTGACGGCATGAAGGTTCGGGGAGTATCGGCTGAAAAGGAGGAATCGTCATGAAAGGCGCTATCGCCTGGTTTGCCGAAAATCATGTAGCGGCCAATCTTTTGATGATTTTTCTGCTTTTGGCAGGAATCGTCACCGGTTTGACCATGAAGCTTGAAGTTTTTCCAGAAACCTCTCTGGACATGATAAGCATTACAACGGTCTATCCAGGCGCTTCTCCCGCTGAAGTGGAAGAAGCGATCCTGCGCCGGATTGAAGAGAAGGTGGCGGGGCTTGCGGGAATTGAGCGGATCGACTCCAGCGCCCGGGAAGGATACGGTTCAATCTTTATCGAAGTGATGAAAGGATGGGAACTCAAACAGCTTCTCGATGAAGTCAAGGCGGAAGTCGACAGGGTAACGACACTTCCCGATGAAGCGGAAAAGCCGATCGTTCGGGAGATAACGCGCAGGGCACAGGTGATTAATCTGGCGGTTTACGGAGACGCGCCGGAATCGACAATTAAACATATTGCGGAAAAAGTGAAGGACGATCTCACCAATCTTTCGGGCATCACACTTGCGGAGCTTAAGTCAACCAGAAGCAGTGAAATTCATATCGAAATTTCCGAGGCAACACTTCAGGAATACGGTCTTACACTGGAGCTTGTGGCGCAGGCAGTCACACGGGGAAGCCTTGACCTTCCAGCGGGAAGTGTAAAAACCAGCAGCGGTGAAGTTCTGGTTCGCACCAAAGGCAGAAGGTATGCAGCAGATGATTACAGGGACATCCCGGTGATTACAAGGAGTGACGGAAGCGAGGTAAAGCTTGAACGGATCGCGGAAATCAGTGAAGGATTTGCAGACGTAGACCTTTTTGCCCATTTTCAGGGGAAGCCGGCCGCCATGATCAATGTCTACCGCGTGGCAGATCAGAATGCGCTCAAGGTCGCGGAGGCGGTGAAAAAATATCTGAAAGAAGCCCGCCCCGGTCTTCCTGAAGGAGTTGAAATTGATTTTTTTGCGGATATGTCTAAAATTTTAAAAAGCCGTATCGAGCTTTTGACGAAAAACATGATTATCGGCCTGATCCTTGTCAGCATCCTGCTGAGTATGTTTCTGAATATTCGCCTGGCGTTCTGGGTGACTCTGGGAATACCCATAAGCTTTGCGGCAAGCCTTATGTTTCTGCCGCAACTGGATGTGTCCATCAACATGATCTCTTTGTTTGCATTTATCATGGTTCTGGGCATCGTTGTGGATGACGCGATCATTGTGGGAGAAAATGTTTACAGACAGCAGGAAAGCGGAATAACACCTCTTAAAGCCTCTGTCGACGGCACGCTGGAGGTGGGGCGCCCGGTGATTTTTTCGGTTTTGACCACCATCGTTGCTTTCTCGCCCCTTCTGCTTGCAGGCGGCACCATGGGTAAATTCATGCGCAACATACCCATAGTTGTGATTCTTGTTCTGGCAGGATCGCTGGTGGAGTCGCTTTTTATCCTGCCCGCCCATCTGGCCAGAAGCAAGGCCGCGAAATCCTCTTACGGCATGGACAAAAAAAAGCTGATGGCGCGTCTGATGAACAATTTTATTCAAGGGCCATATGCAACCCTTATCGATTTCTGCGCCAGATGGAGATACGCAACCATTGCCGTGGGGATCGCCGTTCTTCTTCTGACCCTGGGGGTTTGGGGAGCCGGATGGGTTAAATTTACGTTTTTCCCGAAAGTGGAAGGGGATGTTCTGGAATGCATGGTTACAATGCCGGCCGGAACGCCTGTGGAACGGACGCGGGAAGTGGTTGCTCGTCTTGAGAGCACCGCAAGAAAAATGCTGAAAGAAGAGGATAAAAAGAGGAAGCCGGGCGCACCGAAGCTTCTGGAGCACAGCATTTCGCTCATCGGAGCCCAGTTTGGCAGACATGCCTCGGGCGGTGAAACCGGAGGTCATCTCGCCCAGGTATGGATTCAGCTTTTAGACGGTGAATCGCGGGATATCAGTTCCATGAAGCTGAATAATTTATGGCGCGAAAAAGTAGGAAAGATTTCAGATGTTGAATCCATTGTGTTTAAAAGTGAACTGCACAATGCCGGGAATGCCATCGAGGTGCATCTCGCACTGGATGATACGGAGAGGCTTCTCGAAGCCGCAGATCTGCTGAAGGAGGAACTGAAGGAAATTCCGGGCGTTTTTGATATCGAAGACAGCTTTCTGCCCGGCAAAAAGGAAATGCAGCTCAAACTGAAACCGGCCGCAACCAGCCTGGGGCTGACATTAAGCGATCTGGCAAAGCAGGTTCGGCATGCGTTCTACGGTGCAGAGGCCCTTCGATTTCAGCGGGATAAGGATGAAGTCAAGGTTCTTGTACGCTACCCGGAAGCGGAAAGACGTTCCCTTGGAAATGTAGAGGAAATGCGGATTCGAACCCCTTTAGGAGTGGAGGTC
Organism: Desulfobacterales bacterium; assembly: GCA_030145525.1. GTDB lineage: Bacteria > Desulfobacterota > Desulfobacteria > Desulfobacterales > SURF-7 > JAQYVL01. The sequence continues at coordinate 1,721 of JAQYVL010000128.1, read as the reverse complement.
CCGTTCAGCCAGGTCGCGGAAGTAACCATGGCGCAGGGGTATGTTACCATTCAGCGAGCCCAGAGGCAGAGGGTAATCAAAGTTACCGCCGATGTGGATGAAAAAGTCGCCAACGCAAACGAGATCCGGACGGACATTACGAAGCGTTTTTTGCCCGGGCTTAAGCAGTTGTACCCGGAACTCCGGTTTACCATCGAGGGTGAAGGAAAACGCCAGAAAGAAACGCTCGCGGATGTAAAGAAAGGCTTTATCATTGCGCTTTTCTGCATCTATGCGCTCCTTGCAATTCCATTTAAATCCTTTTCACAGCCTCTTATTGTGATGTCCGCCATTCCCTTTGGCATGGTCGGGGCGATTCTGGGGCATCTCATTATGGGTTTCAACATCAGCGTGATCAGCCTGTTCGGTATTGTCGGTTTAACCGGCGTTGTGGTAAATGATTCACTGGTGCTTGTCCATAGGATAAACCGGTTTCGGGATGAGGGGTTAAATGTCCATGATTCCGTTACCCGGGCAGGAGCCATAAGGTTTCGGGCAATCATTCTGACATCGCTCACCACATTTGCCGGTTTAACCCCAATGCTTATGGAGCGCAGCATTCAGGCTAAATTCCTGATTCCCATGGCAGTCAGTCTGGGATTCGGCGTTCTTTTTGCAACATTCATTACGCTGCTTCTGATACCGTGCGGATACCTGATCCTGGATGATATACATCAGTTTTTAGACAGATTGAGAGGGCGAAAAGAAAAGGTCCGAAGCCCTGAATCCATATGATGCAGGCCGTTTTTATGGCAAACCATATTGACAATAAAGACTGATTCGCTTATAAACCAAAATTCATGCCGGAGTGGTGAAACTGGTAGACGCAGAGGACTCAAAATCCTCCGGGGGCAACTCCATGCGAGGTCGATTCTCGCCTCCGGCACTCAACAGTAACAAGGGTTTAGCAAATTTCAAAGCTGCTAAACCCTTTTTGTTTTCTGCCGAATGTATCTGTCCTCTCCCCACTCTCTCCCCACTCTCTCCCCACTTTTTAAGTGCAACAAAAGGAAGCTGGGGGCATCAAAATGACACCCCCAACTCTCATTGACTGCATTTTTCTGGCACACTATCTCTTCTATTTCCTGGGATTCGTGAAGATAGTTACCCTAACTGTGCCAGGATGAGGGACTTTCTTTGATCTCTTCATTAATCTTTCGAATGCTTCGCAGGTCTCCGGTTGCTTGTAATTTTTGGACGTAGCCTGTTCCTCAGCATGTTCACTTTTGCTTGTTATATCTTTCCGCTCAGTATGCTTCTCTTTGACCCAATCTTTAGCCTCATCTTCATACCATTCCTGGATTTGCGGATAGAAAACAGATGTAACTTGGACAAAATCGAGAAGATCCTCTGGCTCAGCTTCATCGTATATTATGTCCCAGTTTGTATCCCGATGAACATTCGTAACCCCACACCAATTTTCACCTATATAAGTTTCACTTTCGACACTGTCCATAAGATTAATCAGCTCACCAAAAGTCAACGGCACTACTGTATCTTTTTGATGGCATTTAAATCCTTTTTCATCTGAGTCGTTGCTGTGTTCATCTACTACTCGATAATGAATTTTACCATTTCGTACTTTCCTTGCTCGTATACTAATTATGTCTTTAAGCACAGACTTAAGCTCTACTCTGACAATTTCAACCTCATTATCGATATAGTAGGGAAGAAACTGACTT
>JAQYVL010000127.1 GCA_030145525.1 Desulfobacterales bacterium | reverse complement strand
AGTTGCAGCTCCATCTTCAGCGGCCATCCCTTCCCATGTCGCCGATCGGACAAAACGGTTCGAAAGCACCATTTTGTTGATCTCACTCTGTTCAAACAATTTGCTCATAATTTCCTCCCGACTCGAAATTAAATAATGATGGCTTCGTAAAAAGTCCAATTTCGGCGTTGCGCTGCATCTCTCGTCAGTACCGCTAAGCGCAGCGCAGCGGTAGCCGATAGGCGTGAGTAAACTAACTACACACGCCTTCGGCTACCGCTGGCACAGAATTCCTCGAGATTTGCGCGCCTTGGATAGCTTGTTGAAGCGAAGCGGAAATCCCGCTGATAGCGGGGAACTTTTTTCTTTGCCATCAGAATTTTGACTTTTTACGAGCTTATCAAATAATAGTAAACGAAAAACACCGCCTCTTTATATTGTTTTTATGTATCGCCTTAAAAATCATATTGAAAGAGGCATAAATGACAAAAAACATGCAGAAACAGCCATGCTCCAAAAAATAAAGAATATGAGGCGCATATCACTTCCGGCAAATGCAAGATTTTGTTTCGGCTCGTTATAGTGGTTTGTCATAATAATTTACCGATTCATGCGTTCACTACGTGATCAAGCGGCCTCTGAGTGAAGTCTATTGAGGTCATTTGAAATGCGTTCTTCATGAAACGCAGCGTCAAATTTGAAACTGTCTGAGGGAGCCTGCGACCGAGTTTTTCAAATTTAGCGGAGTAAATGGTAGAACGCTCCAAATGCCGAAATCAACGAACGAGGAGGCTTTTTATCAACGTTCAATCGACACGGATAGCTGAATGGATGATTTTTTTATATCGTGTATTGTTTGAGTGAATTAGGGATCGTTAGGAAAAACAGATTCGCGGTAATGGCTTTCATATTTTGCAAACCATTCCACTTCATTTAAACAGTTTGTTATTGTCATATATTATGTTTTTTCTTATCGAGCCCTTTTGCATGAGTTTACACGATATAAAATAAAATTATCCATGAGGCTATGTTTACTCTTCAAACAGTATAAGACATGAATCCATCCCCTTCTTCTCCCCTTCATAAATCAATCCTTCTGCTGAATCCTCATAAACGGTATCGATCCGCAGCTTACCTGTTTCCGGACCGGAAATTATGAATTTATGCCCGTCCCTGCCCGGAATGATACGGCTGGAGTCATGGATATTAAAAAGGTTGCCTTTTGCTATTCCGGCATTTCTGCCGGCATTGATGGTTATTTTTCCCCCGTCTGCTGATTTTATATACGTTTTAAAAGGCTCGTCTTCCAGCCGGTAGCAGGCCTCATCAGCCAACTCATCGCTGAGGGAAACAACCAGCTCTTCGATTACCGGAAATGCCGCGGTAAAATCCTTCGCTATAATTTTATAATATGCATCTTCCGAAATCTCCCCTTCTTCCGAAACATATTTTTCAAGCAGTTTTGAACCGGTTTCCGTGTCATAAATGCTTATCAGCATATGCACATGAACAAAAAATACCATCTCTTTTAGCCACCAAATCCCGAGCTCTTCCTGAACCCCCTTTATCTCCGAAATCTCACCTGTGATAATCGCATTCAGTCCCAATTTTCTGCCCTGCATAGCAATTTTCAGATTGCTTATGGCTCCGGACACATGTCTGGGTTGTTTGTTTCGTAGCGCTGAGAAGGCCTGATTCTCATCCGTCACCAGAACGATATCCGGACAGGATTCCTTCAGATAATCTGTAATGGTCTCATCTGTGATTGTTACAAGCCGGTTGTCCTGAAAGAGGGTTCCGTTTTGAAAAAAAACCACCCCCACGCGTTTCTGCAGAGGCCCGGAAGTGATTTCAGCCTGAAAATCGTTATCGGCACTCTCTTCCGCGAAAGAGTCTGAAACGTTTCCAAAAATCATATATGTGATAATCACCAGAAACGATATCATTCTGTGGAATTTCATTTTTCCCCCTCATATTCAGCTGAAACAGATGAAGTCACTCCGCCTCTTGGAGTGAACTTTCCTGTCACTCTCATCCATTTTGGCGAAAGCACCGCCACAAGGTCTTCCAGAATTTTGTTAACCAGATGTTCGTAGAAAATCCCGACATTTCGATATTGAAGAAGATAATATTTAAATGACTTGAGTTCAACTATCTTCTCTCCGGGCCTGTATATTACTGCAATACAGCCGAAATCCGGCAGCCCTGTCATGGGACAAACCGAAGTGTATTCCGGCTGTTCTATTGTGATATCAATACCCTGCTTTGCATGATACCCGTATTCGATCGGATCAAGCACATCCCTTTTGATAATATCCGGACTTTCAGCCTTGTACCGTATCGTTTCCTCAAATGATTTGTTCATCTTACAATCCTCCAATTCACCAGTTACTCCAAAACCCTTTCCCGAAAAACCTGTAATAGAGAATAAAAAAGGTTCTGTCAAACATCCTTGACATGAAGAACTGTTTTTGTTAACAGTTCAAAATAATTAAAAATTCAAACAGCGGGTGTCCATAATGGCTTCAACTGAAGAACAGATATTAAGAGCAACCAAAGAAATAGTAGTCAAATTTATCGAGGTCGGAAGGGTTTCGCCAACCAGTTTCAATGAATCTTTTAAAAATATTTACAGGACCATCAGCGAATCAGTACATGGCGATGAATCACAGGAAGAAAAAATAAAGTGAGTAAACCGCAGGGCAGTTTCTCTACATAGATCTTCATGTTAATGCGCTTCAGCCCAGTTTTTTCCGCATTCGATATTTACTTTCAGAGGGACCTTTAAATCCCATATTCCTTCCATGGTATCTTTAAGAAGCACTTTAATCTTTTCCATCTCATCTTCCGGCACTTCAAAAACAAGTTCATCGTGAACCGAGAGCAGCATTCCCGCTTTCAACCCCTCTTTCTGCAGAGCCTCATCAACACGAATCATGGCCAGCTTAATCAAATCCGCCGCCGTTCCCTGGATCGGCGTATTAATGGCCACCCTCTCTGCGAACTGGCTGATATTCCGATTTTTGCTGTTAATATCCGGTATTTGACGAATTCGTCCAAGCAGTGTGCTGGACACTTCTGTTTTTCGGGTTTCCTCGATGGTGGCATCAATATATCTCTTAACACCACTGTATCTTGAAAAGTAGCTCTCAATATATGATTTTGCCATCTTCTGGCTGATGCCAAGCACTTTGGAAAGGCCAAAAGGACTCATTCCGTAAACAATACCAAAATTTATCGCCTTTGCCTGATTCCTTACTTCAGGGGTTATGAATGAAGGGAAAACCTGAAATACCTCCGAGGCGGTTCTGGTATGGATATCCTCATCTTTGCTGAACGACTCAATCAGAATCGGGTCCTCGGAGCAATGAGCCAGGATTCGAAGCTCAATCTGTGAATAATCGGCTGAAACAAGGGACCACCCTTCCCTGGGGATAAAAGCAGTTCGGATCTCTCTGCCTTCCTCTCCTCGAATGGGGATATTCTGAAGATTTGGGTTTGAACTGCTGAGTCGTCCGGTTGCCGTGACTGTCTGATTATAAGATGTATGAATCCTTCCGGTCTCGGGATTGATCAGATCGATAAGAGCATCCGTGTATGTTGATTTAAGCTTTGCCAGGGTCCTGTGTTCAAGTATGAGAGCCGGCAATTCATGTTGTTCGGACAGGCGGGTGAGCACCTCCACATCTGTTGAATAGCCGGTCTTTTTTTTTGTTTTTTTCTGCACGGGCAGCTTCAGTTTTTCAAAAAGAATCGTGCCCAGCTGCTGGGTTGACCGGATATTAAACTTCTCCCCTGCCAGCCTGTAGATTTCATCTTCAATCTCCGAGAGCTGCTTTGCAAACGATTTGGAAAGTGCATGAAGCTTTTCCTCATCTACCCGGATCCCTCTGCATTCCATTCTCATGAGAACGGGCACAAGGGGCATCTCAACGGTATGAAACAATTCCAGTATTTCCGATTTTTCCAATTTGGGAAGAAGCTTCTTGTAAGCCATAAATGTGATATCCGCATCCTCGCATGCATAAGGAACCGCTTTTTCAAGCGCTACCTGAGAAAATACCTGCTGATTTTTACCCTTTCCGGTTACATCCTCATAGGAGATAGTCCGGTGATCCAGAAAATCAAGGGCAATCTGATCCAGGCTGTGGGCTCTCTTTGAGGGGTTGATCAGATAGGAGGCCAGCATGGTGTCAAATTCAGCTCCCGCGAGTCTGATTCCATGACGGAGCAGCACCATCCAGTCATATTTTATATTCTGGCCGATTTTTTTGATCTCCGGATTCTCCAATACAGACTTCAGTCTATCCAACACTTCGGAAATAGAAAGCTGCTTCGGAGCATCTTCATAATCATGAGCAAGCGGGATATAGAAGGCCTCTTCCTCTTGAAACGAAAAGGAAAGGCCGACCAGCCCGGCCTTCATGGGGTTCTTGGATGTGGTTTCCGTATCAATTGCAAAAATTCCCGCTTTTTCCAGATCTGATATTAGCTGATCCAGATCACCCAGATCAAAAACCGGTTTGTATTTTTTTTGGGAAAGGTCTGCCTCCACCGGAAAAATCTTCTGCAGCTGCCTGAACTCAAGGTCCTTGAATAATGATGACAAGGCCTGTTTATCCGGGTCAGAAAGCCTGAAATCTTCCGAATCGAACGACAGAGGAGCATTAACATCTATACGCACCAGCTTTCGGCTTAAAAAAGCCTGTTCTTTGAATCGTATCAGATTTTCCTTCTGCTTCTGTTTTGTAATGGTTTCAATCCGTTCATAAACCTCTTCCATGCTGCCGAATTCCCGGATAAGGGATATTGCAGTTTTCGGCCCGATTCCCGGCACGCCCGGGACGTTATCTGCGGCATCACCGGAAAGGCCCATAATATCAACCACTCGAAAAGGTTCAACCCCATGAGTTTCCCTAATAGCCTGGATGTCCGTTATTTTATCATTCATCGGGTCCCAGACAATCGTATTTTCTGTAACCAGTTGTTTGAAATCCTTGTCCCCCGTCACCATAACCACTGAAAATCCATCTTTTTCCGCCAGCCCTGCAAGTGTGCCGATAAGGTCATCCGCTTCAAACCCTTTCCTCTCGATGACAGGGATATTAAAGCCTTTTGTTATCTCTTTGATATAGGGTATCTGGCAGGAAAGATCATCCGGCATGGGGGGACGATTTGCTTTGTATTCCGGATATATTTCATGCCGAAAGGTAGGGCCTTTTACATCAAAAAACATGGCTCCATATTCCGGTTTTTTGGTTTCCATGAGCTTTAAAAGCATTTTGGTAAAGCCGAACACGGCATTTGTGGGAAAACCTTTTGAGTTGGAAAGATTGCGGATGGCATGATGGGCCCGGTAGATATAGGCACTTCCATCAATGAAATAAATTTTTTTTCTATTTTCCATTTTATCAGGATGCCTATAATCCAATTCTTTCTGCAACACCTTTCATGGCATAATTCCTGTCGATGCCCGGATCAGAAGTTTGAGACATAATTTTCTACCATCTGAAGATGATCTTGTATTGACGGAAAAAGAAAACATGTTTATTTTAGTAGCGCTGTGTCGGAAAGCGGAAACCAGACAATAACAGGCGCTTCATAACACGGATCGGAAAAAACAACAAGACAGGAGCAAAAGGTGAAATCCGGTAAAATTTTAACCGATAATTCTGAAATCAAAAAAATTCTGAAAGATGCAAATACAATCGCTGTGGTTGGTTTGAGTCCGAAACCTCAAAGAGACTCCAACATGGCAGGCAGATATCTCAAGGAAAAAGGTTATAAGGTTATACCGGTTCGTCCTGCGCAAAAAGAAATTCTCGGTGAAAAGGCATATGCATCTCTTGATGATATAGAAGAGCCGGTTGACATTATCACCGTATTCAGAAATTCTGCCCGGATAATGCCCCATGCCCGGATGGCGCTTCGTCTGAAACCAAAAGTTTTCTGGATGCAGCTCAATATCGAAAACAGGGAAGCGTCAGAATTACTTGTGAGTGAGGGGATTAACGTTGTGATGAACAGTTGTATAATGGTAGAACATGAACTGCTCATCCGCTGAATCTTCCTATAGAGAAAAACGACGCAAACGAAAAGAACGGGCATGCTATTGCTGCTCCGCAAAAAACAGGTTCTGCTGGATGTGCAGATGCGGATTTACAATCTGCCAGGGATGTATGGAAGACAACATATGGGGCATGTCATGCAATGGAATCACATGGGAATGTCCGGATTGCGGCGGGCAAAACGGACTTGGAAACCAGTAACATACCCTTATTAAAATAACATTCATCTACCGTATGAAAAAGTCAGCATATAAAACAATCTTTTGGTTTTCCCTGTTCACCCTGCTTTTGGCAGTATGCTTAGCCATATATACAGGAAGCCGAATTTTAAAGCCGGAAAAACTTGGAATTGTAATCAAGAATCAGCTTGAAAAAAAACTTGAAATGCCGGCCTATATCGGCAGGGTCGAGTTGCGGCTTACAAAAGGTCTTCATGCAGAGCTGACAGACTTCAGGCTTGGAACTCCCGAAAAAGAACTATTTATCAAAGCAGACAGAATCGGAGTCGACCTTTCCCCATGGAGACTTCTTCTTGGCGAAATCTCCATTCAGCATATTACACTGCTGTCACCTGAAATTACTTTACCATCTCCCCTTGGCCTGGATCTTGGCGGGTCGGACAAAAAAACCACTGTTCCCACCTTTATTTCAATCCAGGACGGGATCATCCGAACGTCTATTCATAACCGGAAAATCTTCCTGGATAAAATCAATGGCACATTAAACGATGCTGTCGTTAACCTTACATTTGAAGTGGGGTCTCCTGGAAATCAGGTTGAAATATTTGCCAGGCAGGTGGGAAATAATTGGACCGGAAAGGTTGACCTGAAAGGATTCAAACTGGGAAGGCTGATATCTGGAATCAGAGGACTTGCGGATATCCTGATCAACTTTCAATTGAGTGAAAATCAGATAAGCTTTTCTACTGAGATGAAGGCGGATACAATCCGTATTCCCGATGCAGAAAACCCAATTGAACAGGCCTTCGTCGAAATCCTCTGTACAGCAGATTCAGATTCCTTGACAGTCAAGAGTTTCAGGCTCAAAACGTCTGATCTTTCCCTTTCGGGCATTGGAAAGCTTTCCGGTCCTTATGATTTAGACCAACCGGAAAATATTCTCCTGAACCTGTCGCTTACAACCGATTTTTTTAATTTTGAAAAAGTTGTTTCCTGTCTGCCCGAAGAGCGCCTCCCGGAGTGGTTAACCCCGTTGATTTTCAGGCAGGTCAGGGATGGAGAATTCCGGATTCGTGAGATGAAATACAATGGCAGCCTGGCCGAATTTACCGATATGGAACTTTTTTTAAAAAAACTATACATTGATGCGGAACTGTCGAACCAGAGTTTCGGAGCCGGATACGGCCCTGAGCGGGTTACAGGAATTACGGGCTCAGCGGGTTTTGTTTCAGGCGATTTGATTTTCAAAAATATTTCAGGATATACGGAAAATGCAAAACTGCATTGCCTTGATCTTATCTTTCCGAATGTAGTCGCCGAGGGTCTGCGAACCATCGTCAAGGTTGAAGTTGATATGCCGGTCAAAGAATTTGCCTATCTCTGGCGAGCCGGAATGGAGCCGCGGGAGGTATATGACTTCCTTGCTCCTCTTTCCAGCGTGGAAGGCGGACATATAAAAAGCAACGTGGTTGTCCGGAACAATGTTACAGATGGGCTGGCCGAAATAAAGGGAGAAATAGAACTTGATAAATGTGTGTTTTTCTGGAATGACGATCATATTGAAAACCTTTCCGGCCGGGTAACCGCGACAGATTTCTCTTCTAAAATCCTGATAAATGCTTCCGGAGCACTCAACAAGTTCCCTGTAAAAGAGATCTCAATCGATCTCGAGGATCCCTTTGGAGAAGCGCGATACCATTTTTCAGTAAATTCTGAAACGCTGCCGGAAATTCCCAGATTCAAACTGCTGCCAAACGCATCGTTTACACTAAAGGGAACTGGCTCAGGCCCTTCTTTTAAAGGAATTGCCAACCTGACCGCAGATGGTTTTACGCTCTTTGGAACTCAGTACAAACCCACAAGAAAAAAAATTACCGGCAGTGGAAAGATTACAGGAAACATCTGGCCGGAAAAACAGATTTCTTTCAAAGAAGCAGAGCTGAAAATGGCTTCCGGGAAGTTGAATTTTGCATATGATGGCGGAGATTCAAAAAACAACTTTAACATAAAAGGGATGGTAAATCTTCTTGGATCAGATGCTCCGGATAAAACCCAAAATTATCCTGTCCGGGGCGGCTTGGATATAGCACTCGTGTGGGAGGAAAGAAAACCTCTGATCGGCCATATGCAGTTCAACAAATTTAAAACAACCCAAAACGGGACTCCCCTCATGGCCAATGGTCCGCTTATCCTGGGAGGAGAACTGCTCTCCTCCCCCGGAATCACGATTTTATACGGTGATGTCAAAACCAGATTATCGGGATCGCTTTCCACTCAAAATAACGCCTTACAATTTACGGGAGACCTTCACGTAGACGGATTCAAACTCGAAAACAAACCTGTTAATATTCAAGGCAGCGGACTGCCGGACTCGCTGACAGCAGATATATACCTGACCGCATCCAACCTTGAAATTTTCGGCATCTCATTCGGCAAAGGAGAGTCAAAATTACAAATAGAAGAAAAAGTTATGTTCTTCAGTGATATGTCGATCAGAGGGAAATCGGGCAATGTAAAAGGAAGTGTAACTATTTTTCCGAACCGGGCAGATGAGATGGATCTCGACATCGACGTGAGAAACAAGGGTATTAAAAAACTGTTTCAGGCGATGCATCCAAACAAAACAATTATTGATGGTTATATGCGGCTCACAGGCAATCTTTATGGAACAACAAAATCAATAAACGGGAATCTCGCGTTCACAGCAAGAGACGGCTATACCTACCAGTCACCTCTTCTGTCAAATATCTTTGCAGCCCTCAATCTATATAAAATCATCAAAATGAAAAGTATTGCAATTCAAAAAGAGCAGTTTACCTTTAATCGAATATCCTCTAACTTCAAATTAAAAAACAGCAACCTCTCCTTTGATGATTTCGTCCTGGACAGCGACTCCATTCAGTTTTCGGCTGTCGGGTCATATAATATCAGAGAAAAACAGATTGATGCCCTTATCGGAGTACAGCCGCTGGAGACAATTGACAAGGCCATAAGCGCCATACCCGTAGTTGGATGGGTGCTGACAGGAGAAGACAAAGA
>JAQYVL010000126.1 GCA_030145525.1 Desulfobacterales bacterium | reverse complement strand
GAAATATGACTGAATATGCTTTTCACTCAGAAGGTTCAGTCCATATCAAACATTCTTTCTAAATCGTAGCGAGAGTAGGTGCGAAAAGCAATAAGTGTTTCAGTATTTATGATACCCTCTACAATCAGAAGTTGATTTGTGACAAAATCTTCCAAATTTTCATTGTTCTTGCTTCTGACTATCACACACAAATCATACCTACCTGCAATTGAATAAACCTCGGTGATTTCTTTCATGTCTGCAAACATTTCTGCAATTGAGTGCACTTTGCTTTTTTCCGCCGTTAAAAGAACTATTGCGGTAATCATTTTAATACCTCCTGTCATGTTATTTATTTTTCAGATGATTTATTGTATTTCAGATAAATAGCATATCAGTTCTTCAGTTTCATCCCAGCCGATGCAGCTATCTGTTAAGGAAACTCCATATTTGAGACTTTCCGGATTTGTAAAGGATTGACTGCCTTCGTTTATAAAGCTTTCCAGCATTACACCGGAAATGAGCTGGTTTCCCTGTCGTATTTGCTCTACGACATCAAGAAAAACTGTACGCTGTTTTTTGTAGTCCTTCTGTGAGTTAGCATGACTGCAATCTATTATTGCTCCTGTTGAAATTCCTGCTTTACGAAGAAGAACCTCTGCAAATGCCACATACTCGGAACCATAGTTCGGACAATCTGCTCCTCCCCGCATTACAAGATGGCCATATTTATTCCCACTTGTTTCGGCGATTACCGCTTGTCCGTTACGATCTATCCCCATAAACGAGTGGGCACTTGAGGCAGCTTTTATTGCGTCTATAGCAGGTGTGAGATTGCCGTCAGTGGAGTTTTTGAATCCTACAGGCATTGACAGACCGCTTGCCATTTGACGGTGAATCTGCGACTCAGTTGTTCTTGCACCAATAGCTGCCCAGGATACAAGGTCCGCGAGGTACTGCGGAACGATAGGGTCAAGAAATTCAATCGCGGACGGCAATCCAGCCTTTGCTATTGAAAGAAGTAGACTGCGTGCCTGTCGCAGACCACCTTCGATGTCATAGGAGTTATCAAGGTGGGGATCATAAATCATCCCTTTCCACCCGAGCGTCGTTCTAGGCTTTTCAAAATACGCCCGCATGATTATCAGCACCTTGTCATTGACCCGCTGCTGCAACTGCCCGAGTTTTTCGGCATATTCAAGCGTTGCCTGGCAATCATGAAGCGAGCAAGGCCCTACAATAACCATTCGACGTTGATCTTTGTTTGTTAAAATATCCTGAATAGCTTTACGTGACCGAGCAACAAGTCCTGACATTTGATCAGTGGCCGATAACTCATCTTTGAGCACTTTAGGTGCGATCAAAGGCTTAAATTGTTTAATATTGAGATTGTCTGTCAGTTCCAAAATCCAATTCCTTGAAAAACTGTTAATATTGATTTTAATACGTTCTTTGCGAGCCTACTATACATTCAAAACATTGATCTGGAAAAGACACGAATCCGATCGTTTCTGGAAAATATACCTTCCGGAATAAACCAGCTTGAAGCACGGCTGAATGAATTTGAGCAGACTATAATTGAAAAGGAGTCAATAATTTCTGAATTCAAGAAAGAATATCGTTCACTGGAATCTGATGTGCAGATGAATCAGGATCGAATTCGGAAAAATAATGAAAGGCTGGTTTCTGTCAAGACAAACAAGGAGTATCATGCAATTCTGAAGGAGAACGAAGATCTCAACAGAACAAATTCCGGGCTTGAAGATGAAATGTTAAAAAAGCTCGATTTTCTGGATGAGGATGAAAAATCGGTTTCAGAGGGCAGATCTGAGCTTGAAAAGATGAAAATTCAGGCCATAGAAGAAAGAGAGTCCTTAAGTAAGGAAGAGGAGAAGGAGAAGAAAAAACTTAATTCCCTTCTTTCAAGCTGGAAGGAGACTTCGTCGAAAGTCGATCCCGAAGTAATGAAGAGATTTAACATTGCAAGGGAACAGACAAACGGAAATGCCGTAACAGCTGTAATAGATTCTATCTGTCAGGGATGTCATATGAATATTCCTCCCCAGATGTATAATGAGCTCCAGCGATGTGACAGCCTGGAACTCTGCCCATGGTGTTATAGAATTATTTACTGGCAAGAGAGGGAATAGTGGAGTAATGCAGAACGAAATAATGCGGTCGGAGCAGCCTATACGATCGCTGGATTAACTTTGTTGATCCAGAGGAAAGTCCGAACACCGCAGAGCAGGGTGCTCCATAACATGGAGTCGCGGCAACGTGAAGGAAAGTGCAACAGAAAATATACCGCCATGAGGATTTCGGGTATTCTTACCTGAAACCCTCAAGGTAAGGGTGAAAAGGTGCGGTAAGAGCGCACCAGTTTCCCGGGTGACCGGGAAAGCTTTGTAAACCCCACCTGGTGCAAGACCAAATAGGGAAACATTTGAGGGCTGCTCGTCCAAGTTTCCGGGTAGGTCGCATGAGATGCCGGGCAACCGTCATCCAGAGATGAATGATCGTAGTCCGTTTCAGGGTAACCTGGACTGGAAACAGAATTCGGCTTATTGACTGCTTCGGCCGTATTTTTTAACTGCACGGCAAGAGACCACATGAAGATAGTAAGGGCGTAAAAGTGAACGATCTGGCCTGTGATATTTCCTTTGCGGAAAAAGTGCGAATTTATTCATACGATTATCTGAAGAGCTGTATGTATATATCGAGCTTTGAAGATACAAAGCATGTTTTTACCAAAAAGCTTTATTCACAACTGATCTCAACTTCTCAACTCCTTGAGGATTTTCTTGATTTTCATGGTGCGAAAAACAATAAAAATTGGTATTTTTACCGGGAACTGGCTGCCGCTGTCCGTCATTTGAGTCTGGGAGGCTATTCTCAAAGGCACATTTTAAATCGAATGGCTTTTTATGACCTGCCAAATTCAGAAAAGTTCAGAGAAGAGGGGGAAACAACCATTAATTTTTTGACCAGTGCCCTTGTAAAGCTGGCGCCGGTTATTCTGGATGAAGCGGCACGTCTTAATATCCCGCTTCCGAAAGACAGGTATGATCAGGAATATTTTCCGGGAGTCTTGACCGGAGAGATACTCGACTTTGATATTGATGATGATAAAGACCAGCAGAAAAAGAATATAGTAAAAATTGCAAGTGAATTTCTAAGCATTGCCGGAAATTTAGACCAGTTTGGGTTTTACGAACCTTATGATTTAGAGGGCATGCTGGAACTTGTTCCCGAAAAGGTCAACGAAGTTGAGATAAGGCGTTTCGAAATGCTGGTGCACAATCTTCAGTCTTCCTTTGATACGTACGTTATCCACGGCGGCTATCGATATGGCGATCGGAAACTGAAACAGCTCCGGAGCTACTTTTCTGTCGTTTTTCATATCCTGCAGATTGTGGGGCGGCTGCTGCATTTCTATGAACGACACCTTCTTGAGAGGGATTTCAAAAGTATCCATAAAAAAGTACGTAAGAATCTTTCAGAGCCGATCAATCCTGAATTGCTTCTTGATAGAACAATCAATTACGGGCTTTACTTTGCCTGTCACTTTCTTGCAGACGGAAAAAAACTTGCTCGTGAAATCCTGAATGAAAATGTAGAAAGATCATCCATAAAAGTCGGTATACCCGTAAAACTGGGTTTTCACAGTCGGCCCAGCCTTCTGGTATCCAAAATTGTTCAGCATTATGGCGGTCAGGTTGAACTCTGCGTGAAAGATAACCGTTTTGATGCAAGCAGTGTCCTTGACCTCCAGTGGGCAGGCGGCAAAATTTATAAAGAGAATATAACCCGGGTTGTTTTTGAGGGTGATGTAAGGGCGTTGAAAGATATTGAAATTCTGTCAAGTGTCAACTACGGGGAAGATACGATGGGAAAAGGAATCCCGCTTCCCAAGGAATTGAGCTATCTGAGGTAGTGATGGTATCTGTATGACTGTAGCAGCTGTAATTGTCGCGGGCGGCAAAGGGGTCAGGATGGAGCATCACCTTCGAAAGCAGTATGTTATGCTTGGTGATCGTCCAATTCTAAGTCACACCCTAGGGGTTTTTACAGCATGTGATCTGGTCCATAAAATCATTGTTGTGATTCCGAAAGGTGATGCCGGATACTGCAAAACAGATGTCCTCCCCCATGTCAAAAATGCCGGGAAAGTTACAATGGTCGCGGGCGGAGAGGAACGGCAGGATTCTGTTTATTTTGGACTGAAGGCTGTTGAAGACACGGATGGTATTGTGCTGATTCATGACGGCGTGCGACCCTTTGTCCGTATGGATCTGATAAAGGCTCTTATCGAGGGCGCTGAAAAGGAGGGGGCCTGTATCCCAGGTGCTCCCGCATTCGATACCCTGAAAAAAGTGAACCGGTTCGGGATGATTGAAGAGACAGCTGAAAGGGAAGGGCTCTATCTGGCACAGACCCCCCAGGCATTTCAATATTCTCTGATCATAAAAGCACACGATGCGGCAAAGAATGAAGATTTTCCAGGGACAGACGATGCTTCCCTGGCAGAGCGGCTGGGATTTCCAGTCCGACTGATTCAGGGATGTCCGGATAATATTAAGATTACCACCAAAGAAGATCTCAAACTTGCCAATGCAATTCTGTTTTCAAGGCTCGGTTAATTTGTACTCAAAAAGAATGAATTTCAATGTTCAACATTGCCGACCATTTTTTCAATATAATAAACCTTGTTTTGCTTAAATGGTGAAGAGAGCCAAAAAATATTTTTAATAAAATTGATTGTTTTTAGCATGTTGCAATATTGAGGCCCGTTTTGTTTATGAATTTTAATTGACATTCAAACGAGACCTAGTTATAAAAACACTGTTTACATATTAAACAGGGCGGCTATTTTTACATAGTTCTATGACAATCATCATTTCTGTAAATATCTCAGAAAAAGTTTGACGATATATTGCTCTCAAACCAAAATTACGGAGGGGATGAAAACGGGAGAGAAAAATGGAGGCAGAGAAAGAAAGAAGGCACCATGAAAGGTACGGAGTGAAGCCTGGAGTGCTTGCCGTACTAGGGCCTGATTCATCGCGGATGGGTCGGATTATTGATATAAGCCCGGATGGGCTATCCTTCTATTATAAGAACGGCAGGGACAAACTCGCCAAATTTTATAAAATGTCTATTTTGTTTGATGATTCCCTGGACTCATGCTACAGCCCTTTTATCTTCGATGTAAAAGTTGTTTCTGATATTGAGATTGAAAATGAAAGCCCTTTCAGTTCTGCGGTTATCAAGCGGTTCGGTATGCAGTTTAACGATTTAACCTATTACCAGAAAGCCTGGCTGGCAGAGTGCATCAGAGATCATACAACCGGTCTGATTGAATGTACACTGCCCCCTGAGTGGAACCCCAGCCCGTAGCTGACAGCCTGATAAATCTTTTTTCAGACTGTTGACACAGAATCTCATGCGGCTTTACCCTTTTGGGAATACAAGGCGCTCCAGGATCAGACCATGAAAATTATCCAATCCTTTTGATGATATGAAAGTCCACCCCATCTGAACGAGACATCTCCCGCAGACTGCGACTTTCCAGCTAAACCCTTTAAACCAGCTCCATTCAGCTGTTTGCTGACCGATATGTCCGCAACCTTCTGCCATTTGAAAACATCCGATTTCAAATATCTGGCCATTCGGGTTGGCAAATGTATGCAGATGTTGACCACTGACTTGAATGGCTTCAACCGGGCGGGTGATAATATGCCGGCATTTCCGGCAGAATATGAGATCCTCCTCTTCCGGGTCCATTTTTTTTTCTTCGTCTAAAAGAATCCCTTCATCAATTTTATCACCGGGTTTTCCGGAAGAAGATCTAAAAAATATTTCAGTTGAGGAAGGATGCAGATTCATCGCATAAAAAGCCTTTGTTGAATGAAACTCATTTAACTGCAACTATGTGAAAAAGTCAATAGAACCGGTTTCAAAATCTCCTCTTGGACCGAATCTCTTTGTTGAGACGAGAGGTCCAATCCTCGAAATACTAACTATATTCCTGTGGTTGAACCTCTCGTCCCGCCGCGACCTTAGATCCAGCTGAAGGTTTCTAAACCAGTTCTAAGGTGAGCATGCTGAAAAACGATCGGCCACCTATTTGAATTTCACCTGACAAACCATTGACATCGGATTGAAATTTCGTCATAACAGTTTGGAATGTGAGAAAAACAGATACCAGAGGGCATCTCCCCCGCCCGTTTCTTTAATCATTTATCTTCAGGTCTGCAATGGATATGAAAAACACCGCTTGTAAAAAAGATTCCGGAAACCGTCTGCTGATTTTTGTTTTGGTCAGTGTACTTTTTATCTTTTCACGAGGATACGCGGCGGAGCAACCCGATATCCTTAACGGGCAAAATGAAATCAAAGCCCGCCTGGAAAACATGACCATGCTGATGCGGACAATTGATAACCTGACCGCAGATATTGAAAAACTCCAGGCGGCCCTTCAAAGCCAGAGCGGAATCGGGCGTGAACAGGATCTTCGCGCCGAGATTCGGGCTTTAAGCAATAAGAAGGAGGAGGTGGAAGCCACTTTTAACCAGCTCGCAACAGATGTGGATACGCGCAAGTATCCGGAAGATAAAAAGGCTGGAGTCGACTGGCAGAGTGAATTAAAGGAGCTTGTCGGTCCTCTAATCCGCGAAGTAAAAAAGATCACTGCTCATCCCCGTGAAATCGAAAATTTGAGAAATCAGGTTGAAAAATATGAGACACAGCTTCCAAAGGCAAAAAAGGCAATCAAAAATATCGATATCCTTCTTTCCCTGGCAGAAGAAGAACAGCTTGTCCTGAAGCTGAAACAGACCCGGCGTTTCTGGCAGAACCGGTCGGATGAGATCCGAACCAGAATGAATATCAACAGGCGTATGCTGGAAAGGAAACTGGGCCAGCGGAAGACGTTTTCAGAATCCGCAAAAGAGATCATGCAGATCTTTTTCAAAAGCCGTGGCCGAAATCTGATAGTATCGTTTTTTGCATTTGTTCTTACGATAGGAGTGTTTTTCTACCTGCACGGCCAAATTCGTAAAATCAGCCCGATTCATCGAAACGAGAGGTCCATTTATACCCGTTTATTCGATGTTGTCTACTACCTGCTGACCGCAATTTTTGCGCTGCTTTCTATTTTTGGGGTGTTATATATTTTTGGAGACTGGCTGCTTCTTTCGATTGCCGCGATATTTCTTATCGGCATCGGCTGGGCATCCAAGCAGGCGATTCCCCTTGTATGGGTACAGGCAAAGCTTCTGCTGAATCTCGGCCCTGTGAGAGAAGGGGAGGTGATTGTCTACAAAGGGCTTCCATATGAAGTCGTAACGTTGAATCTGTACACACTGCTGGTCAACAAGGCCCTTGACGGAGGAAGCATCCGGATTCCCATAAAAGATCTTCTGGATATGAGATCCCGCCCGATTACCGAGGATGAGCCCTGGTTCCCCTGTGAGCGGGGTGACTGGGTAAAACTTAACGACGGTACACACGGCAAAGTTATTGTGCAAACACCGGAATCGGTTAAGCTCCAGCTTCTGGGGGACGCCGTGGTGACTCTTAAAACCGGTGACCTCCTGTCACTTTCTCCTGTAAATCTTTCAAACGGATTCAGGCTCTGGATTGCTTTTGGACTTGATTATGCATACAGAGATGAAATCACTGAGCGCATTCCCGAAGTGTTTAAGGAAGAGATCACAGAAGGCCTTAAAACAAAGGGTTTTGAAGAGAGTATCGTGGATATTGCCGTTGGATTCAAAACAGCCGCTTCCAGCTCGCTCGAAATTGAAATCATGGCTGACTTCAAGGGATCTGCAGGGTCCGATTATGGCATCCTGCAGCGGATCATACCGGGAATCTGTGTGGATATCTGCAACCGCAACCAGTGGGAGATTCCCTTCCATCAGGTTCGCGTCCATATGGCAAAATAGTGCTGAAACGGAGACGATTCTATTAAATGTTTTTTGACCACTGCAGATTAGAAGCAGTTCTGAAATTTCAAAAAAGGAAAACAGGATGATGAATGATAAACGCCTTGAGGGTAAAGTCGCAGTTATTACCGGGGGTGCTGACGGGATTGGTGCAGCGACCTCGCTGCTTTTCGCGCAAAAGGGAGCAAAAGTTGTACTGGCGGACGTGAATACACAGGCACTGGAAAAAGTACAGGATCAGATTTTGAAAGAAGGCGGACAGGCGGTTATGAAAAGAACCGACGTCGCCAAAGAAAAGGAAGTAGGGGAACTGATCGAACTCGCGCTGGATACATACGGTCAGATCGATATTCTTTGTAATAATGCCGGGATAACCGGCGATCTTGAGAATATAGAGGACCAGAAAGAAGATAACTGGCTTAATGTATACCGGGTGAACGTACTGGGAGCGGTATATGGGACAAAGTATGCGAGTAAACCGATGCGGGAAAGGAAAAAGGGTTCCATTGTGAACACGGCCTCTGTTGCAGGCATTCGTTCCGGTGCCGGACCGAACGCGTACAGTGCCAGCAAGGCCGCGCTGATTAATTTTACACAAACAGCCGCCTGCGACCTGGGAGCAGAGAATATTCGCGTAAATGCCGTGTGCCCCGGATTGATTGAAACGGGCATGACAAAACTGATTTTTGATTATGCAAGGGAGGCGGGTAAGGAAGATAAACTGGGCAGCCGGTGCGAGCTTAGGAGATACGGCAGACCTGAAGAGATTGCATATACAATTTTGTTTCTGGCAAGTGATGAGAGCAGTTTTATTACAGGCCAGGCAGTGGCGGTGGATGGCGGAAACACAGCTTCATTGAATCTTCCGGGCATGAAATTTTAATCGCTTAACGCTCTACCACAAACGAATTATTTCTATAAATCTGAACAGGGGATATGCTGATGAAAGAGCTTAGGAACAAAGTCGCGGCGGTTACCGGCGCTGCATCCGGAATCGGGCGCATGCTTGCTGTCAAGCTTGCTGAAGAAGGCTGTGAGGTGGCCATTTCAGATATTAATGAAGAAGGCCTGAATGAAACAAAAGAAATGGTTGAGAGCAGGGGTGCAAAGGTATCTGCCCATATGGTTGATGTGGCTGACCGGGAACAGGTTTACCGGTTTGCGGATGATGTGGCGGCACATCACGGAGGGGTGGATGTGATTATCAACAATGCCGGTGTGACTGTGGCGGAAAGTGTTGAAGATATAAAATACGAAGATTTTGAATGGCTTTTCGGCATCAATTTCTGGGGGGTTGTCTATGGTTCAAAGGCCTTTCTCCCCTATTTGAAAAAGAGGCCGGAAGGGCATATTGTGAACATATCCAGTGTTAACGGCTTCATCACCTGGCCCAACCATTCCCCATATTGTGCGGCAAAATTCGCTGTAAAGGGATTTACCGAAGTTTTGTTGCAGGAAATGCGGGAGACGAATATCCGAGTATCCTGCGTTCACCCGGGCGGGATTAAGACCAATATTGCCCGGAACATGCGATTCTACAAATCACCCGGCAATCAGATGTCCCAGGAGGATGTGGTTGAGCGGTTTGATAAAATAGCGAAGACGACTGCGGAGAAAGCAGCAGAGAAAATCATTTCAGGTATCAAGAAAGATAAACGGCGTATTCTGGTCGGTCTGGATGCACATATAATGGACTGGCTGACAAGAATTTTCCCCGTTCAATTTGTAAAGGTTATGGCCGCTGCATTTGGGCGGGATTAATGCAGTCCAAATGAAATCATACAGACTTGTTAAAACATATTTTCTTGAAAAGCTCCACCTGGTGATCATTGGAATCATCTGTCTGATATCCGTGGATATGATTCAGCTTTTTATTCCGCGCATCATCAAACGGGCAGTGGATGATCTGACCGCTTTTCAGGCAGATACCCGGAGCCTTTTAACCTATGCCCTTTTTATCATTGCCGCAGCGATTTGTATCGGCATCCTGAGATATTTCTGGCGGCGATGCCTCATCGGAACCTCCCGGCGCATTGAGGAGGGGCTTCGAAACCGGCTTTTCAGCCATATCCAGACACTTTCGGCTTCCTATTTTGACAAGACCAAAACAGGCGACCTCATGGCCCACGCCACCAATGATATAGCCAATGTCCGTATGGCAACAGGCATGGGAATAGTGGCGGCAACCGATGCGGTTTTTCTGGGGACCGCTGCCGTCGGCTTTATGTGCTATATAAATGTACGGCTTACGATTTTCGCGTTGATTCCCATGCCGCTCATCGCCTTTTGTGCGAAGTATTTCAGCAAAAGGATGCATAAAATGTACCGAAGGGTGCAGGGTGCGTTTGCCGATATGACCGAAGTCGTCCGGGAGCGGTTTTCGGGAATCCGGATCGTAAAGGCCTACAACCTTGAGGAGGACTCGGAAAGGCGGATGGAGGAGAGTTCGAAATACTGCATCAGACAGAATCTCGCGCTGGTCAGAATTACGGGCTCTTTTTTTCCGCTCATGATTCTCTTCACCAACCTGAGTCTTGCCGCGGTGGTTTTTCTCGGCGGAAGGCAGACCATTACGACTGATATCACATCCGGAGATTTTGTGGCTTTTATAAACTACCTGAACCTCATGACCTGGCCCATGATGGCCCTTGGGTGGGTGACCAACCTGATTCAGCGGGGCGCCGCCTCTCTGGACAGGATCGATAAAATATTGAAAACACAACCGGAAATAAAGCAGCCGGAAAAAGCGGTTTCAGATATGCCGGAAGAAGGGGGTATCCGGTTTGAAAATGTTTCCTATTCCTATGAATCCGGGAGTTCGCCTGCGCTTTCCAGGATCTGTTTTGAGATTGCGAAAGGGCAGACACTGGGGATTGTGGGCCCACCCGGAAGCGGCAAGACAACCCTGTTGAATCTGCTGCCCCGTCTCTATGATGTGGAAGAGGGTGCGATCCAAATCGGCGGGACCGATATCCGCAGCATGAAACTGGAAGATCTACGGGACCGGATCTCTTTTGTTGCCCAGGAGCCGTTTCTGTTTTCCGGAACCGTTCGGGACAATCTCCTTTTCGGGAATCCTGGTGCAGATGAAGAAAAACTGGTGGAAGCTGCTGAGATGGCGGTTTTCCATGATGAAATCCGGGAACTCCCAAATGGATATCAGACAATTGTCGGCGAAAAAGGGGTTATCCTTTCCGGGGGACAGAAACAGCGGCTTGCCCTTGCAAGAGCATTTATCCGGGAGTCTTCCGTTCTTCTTCTGGATGACCCGGTAAGTCAGGTTGACATGGACACGGGGAGCGCCATTATCGATACGATACGATCCCTTGAAGGCCATAAAACCATATTCATTGCTTCCCACCGGCTTTCAGCGCTTCGGCATGCAGACAGGATACTGGTCATGGAAAAAGGCATGATAAGAAATTCCGGAACACACGAGCAGCTTATGGAGGGGGATGACTACTATTCCCGAACGTTTCGGCTGCAGGAGATGGAAGAGGCGAAAAATGCGTTCTGAATACAGCCATTACAGTGAAGACAAACTGAACCGGCGATATGACCTGAAGCTGCTTGGCAGGCTGCTTCCTTTAGCCGGGAAGTACAAGCTTCTTTTTTTTGGGGCCGTGTTTCTTGTGATGCTGATTACGCTTCTAGATATTTCCCTGCCGTATGCCACCAAAATCGCCATTGACCGCTATATCGTTCCCAATGTGGGACTTATTGAGTCAGGCATAAAAGGAGAGAAAAACAAAGCCTCCGGATTCTACCGGACGGACATGGCAGACCCTTCTGCTGCATCAGTTGTCCGGAAATATCCGGATCTTTTTATCGTGGAGGGAAAATCAGCCCGGGTACCCTATGAAAAGCTAACGGAAATTGAATCCGGAGATATTGCTTTGCTGAGGGAAAAAGACTTGAGGGGCGTGGCCTTGATGGCCGGGGTGATTATTTTAATTGTGATTTTTGTATTCGCACTGAATTTTCTTCAGGTGATGATCATGGAGTATACCGGGCAGATGATGATGCATGATCTGAGGATGAAGCTTTTCATTCATATTCAGGGACTTTCCGTGGCCTTCTTCACGAAAAATCCCGTGGGGAGGCTGGTTACAAGAACGACAAATGATATACAGAATATGCATGAGATGTTTACTTCTGTAATCACCTTTATGTTCAAGGATCTTTTCCTGCTGATCGGCATCACCATCGTTCTCCTGAGCATCAACACCCGGCTGGCCCTCATTACACTGACCGTTCTTCCCGTACTTGTTGTCATTGTCATAAAATTTTCGGGTGTCGCAAGGGAAGCCTTCCGGGAGATTCGAATAAAGATTGCTGAAATCAACTCCCGCTTTTCCGAAACAATCGAAGGAATCCGGATTGTACAGCTTTTCCGGCAGGAGTCAAAGAATTATCAGGATTTAAAAAAGCTGAATTATGAGTACTACCTTGCGGGTATGCGTCAGGTAAAAGTTTTTGCGATATTCATGCCCCTTATCGAGCTGATGGGAACGGTGGCGGTCGCGCTGATAATATTCTACGGAGGAAGCGGTGTGCTGGACGGGGCCATCAGTCTGGGGTCTCTTGTGGCGTTTATTTTCTATATGCGTATGTTCTTCCGGCCCATAAGGGATATTGCTGAAAAGATAAACATCATGCAGAATGCGCTGGCCTCAGCAGAGAGAATTTTTCTGATTCTGGACAAAACAGATACCCTGTCGGAGAAGGTTCCGGTTGAACCGGTTACGAAATCAGAAAAAATTGAAACACTGACGTTTCAGGAGGTTTTCTTTTCCTACGGCAAAGGGAAAAGAATTTTAAACAATATTTCTTTTACAATACAAAAAGGCGAAGCCGTTGCCATTGTGGGCCCCACAGGCGCGGGTAAGACTTCTCTCATCAACCTGATCATCCGGTTTTACGATCCGGTTTCAGGAAAGATTATGATCAACAATCGGGACATACGATCGTGGCCTGTTGCGGATGTTCGAAAACGGGTCGCACTGGTAACTCAGGACCCATTTTTGTTCTCCGGAAGTATCAGGGAAAATATTGTCGGCGCGGACAGGGACATATCGGAAAGAGAGCTGGCAAAGATTCTGGATGCATCAAACAGCCGCAGTCTTGTGGATCATCTGCCGGGAGGCGTCGACACCATCCTTTCCGAAAGGGGCGGCTCCATTTCAAGCGGAGAACGTCAGCTGGTCTCGATTGCCAGAGCCCTTGCGTCTGATCCGGACCTGATTATTCTGGATGAAGCCACATCCTATGTTGATTCGGATACGGAGCTGAAGATCCAGTATGCCATGGAAAGGCTTCTCTCCCAGAGAACCACTTTGATCATCGCCCACAGGTTGTCCACGGCACGAAAAGCGGATCGGATTATGGTTCTGAACCAGGGGGAGATTGTTGAAACCGGTTCCCATGATGAACTGCTCGATAAAAAAGGTTTTTACTACCGGCTTAATCAGCTTCAGGGTTAAAAAACGCCCTTTGGCTTTCACCAAAAATCCTGAATGTTCAAATCGATTATAATCGTTGTCATAAAACTTTACTGGTTGAAAGGTGATCAAGAGCCTCTTCGTTCGTTGATATTGGCATTTGGAGCGTTCTATCATTTGTTTCGCTAAATTTGAAAAACTCGGTCGCAAGCTCCCTCAAACAGTTTCAAATTTGACGCTGCGCTTCATGAAGAACCCTTTGCCAAATGACCTCAATAGACTTCACTCAGAAGCCACTTGATCGCTTTAGAGGATATAGGAGAATCGGAAGTTAATTTGACAACTCCTATAAAGGGAGCATATCGATTACTGAGTAGAACTGGTTTCAAAACTTACAGTTGGGTCTAAGGTCGCGGCGGGACGAGGGGTTCAACCACAGGAATATAGTTAATATTTCGAGGATTGAACCCCTCGTCTCAACAAAGAGATTCGGCCCAAGAGGAGATTTCGAAATCAGTTCTAAATGATCTCCAGCTCTTTCAGCAGTTTCTCCGTCGGGATTCCGTTTTCGTCAAAACCCCGGATTTTATAATATTGCGCAAGCATCTTGTGCAGCGGGACCGTTTTTTTGGACGGATCTGAAATTCGTCCCTCTTTTAGCATCCTTCCGGGAAGGACATCGTCCTTTCCGGTAATTCCTTCACGGGTGTTCATATACCTTTCCAGAACATGGATACGCTCTCCGGCTCTGAGAAATTGGTTTTTAGACAGCGGGATACCGGTTACCGAATTCCACAGTCCATTGTATATGGAGGAGTCCACTAGAAGAATCGCCACCTGCGGCATATATTGCATTAACAGAGCAAGAACGGGGTCCAGCGTATATTTTGTCAGGGGTGATTCCAGCAAATAGGCATAAAGGGTAAACTGACAACTCTGCAGGGCATTGATGCAGCAGGTCAGATCCTCAAAAAATTTTACCCACCTGGCCTTTCCGTAAGTTAAATCGGGCCTCAACAGTTTGAAGTACAGTTCCTGGGCTACCAGATAAGATGAAAGGTGACAGGCGCCCCGGTTGGCAACCGCGTAGGCGAGGCCGTGCCCAAAGCTTCCGCGGGGATCATAGGCTGCCATTTCCAGCCCCTTGATCTGTATGGCGAAATTCTGACCTCCGTATTTATTGGATAAAGATCGGCTGCCCAGAGCCATTTCCGCTCCAAAGCCGCGCATGTAAGCGATGTCTTCCAGTGCTTCGGAAATCCCTTCGGCAGAACCAAAGTGAAGATCGCTTTCCACAAGTCCTTTTTGGGCCGCTTCCATGACCCAGGCAAGGGTGCCGCCGGTGGAAATGGTGTCCAGCCCCAGCCGGCCGCATATCAGGTTCCATTTGGCGACCTGCACCGGATCAAAAATGCCCAGATTGCTTCCCATCAGTCCGATGGTTTCGTATTCGGGAACCGCCATCTGCTCTCCATCAAAGGTTCCCTTATGTCCGCATCGAATTGTGCATGGCTTGCACGTATGATGCCTGGTTTCATGATTGTCCGCTATGATCTCGCCGGCCAGCTGATCTCCTTTTTCATGCCATCCGTCCTGAAAATTATGAACCGGTAAAATATTGCCTTTCAGGTTTGGCCTGACATTCGCGTTTGTCCCGTATTTCCGGTATGCTACGGCGGTCATTTTATTGCTGTTTATGTACTTGTGGGCCCTCTTTTTGACCTTTTTGAACTTTTCGGGATCACGGGGCATTATTCTGTATTCTCCTCCCAGTGCGAGCACAGCCTTCAGATTTTTGGACCCCATAATCGCGCCGAGGCCTCCCCGCCCCAGAAACCGGTGGCCGGAAGCAATATTGGCAAAACGGACGAGGTTTTCACCGGCCGGTCCGATTATGAGTGAGCCTGTCTTTTTGTCGTCAATAGCTTCCTGAACTTCAGGGATTCCCATGCCCCAATATTGGGACGCATCCCGGAACTCCACACCATTTTTGTCGATATATAAATAGACGGGTTTTTCGGCTTTCCCGCTGATGAGCACTCCATCCCATCCGGCAGATTTCAGGGCCATGCCAAAGGGCCCCCCGCAGGAAGATGATCCCATGATTCCGGTGAGGGGCGATTTGGCTATGGCCTCAAATCGTCCCGAGCAGGGCGCTCCTGTGCCCATGAGTATCCCGGGCATAAAGGCGATGATGTTGTCTGGGCCCAGAGGATCACAGCCCGGTTTTAACCGATCGAACAGCAGTTTCAGCCCAAGCCCCTTGGCGCCCAGGAAGAGCCGGCGCTCTTGATCGGTAACATCGTAAATATTAACTTTTTCCCGGGTCAGGTTCACTTCCAGAACTTTATTGCTCGTACCGTTGATCTCTTCCATTTGGACTCTCCTTCCTCCCTTTCCGGCTTTGGTGAGTTATTTTTTTGCGGCAGTCTATCGTGTTTGTCATAATAATTTTTCGATTCATGCGTTTTCTCAGCGATCAAGTTTTTCAAATTTAGCGGAGTAAATGATAGAACGCTCCAAATGCCGCAATCAACGAAC
>JAQYVL010000125.1 GCA_030145525.1 Desulfobacterales bacterium | reverse complement strand
GAAGATTAGCGTTATCTATTCATTTCAATACTTTCTGAACTCAGGCATTTACAGGAGTGAGGGGGTTGGAGCTTTTTACGATTTCATCAGATACTGGTCAACAAGACGTTCTGCGACACCAATATAATTATCCACAGAAAGATTTTTCATCCGTTCCTTATACTCGGGAGGAACCCTTTCAAGGCGATCAATAAAGTCATGCAGTGATTCACGGGTAATCTTTTTCCCCCGGGTCAATTCTTTTAATTTTTCATATGGATTTTCTTCCCCAAAGACCCGCATGACGGTTTGAATGGGCTCAGCAAGGAGTTCCTGATTTTCGTCCAGATCCTTTTTGATCGTCCCTTCGTTGAGGTCAATTTTCGCTAATCCCTTGAGCGCGCTTTTCAGGCCGATCTGAAAATATCCGAATACGGCACCGAGATTTCGGAGAACCGTGCTGTCAGACAAATCCCTTTGGAATCTGGAATTAAGAAGTTTTACGGCAAGATGTTCCGCCATGGAAATAGCAATCCCCATGTTCCCTTCACTGTTTTCAAAATCTATGGGATTGACCTTATGAGGCATGGTTGACGACCCCACCTCCCCTTTTTTCAATTTCTGTGTAAAATATCCCATGGAGATATATCCCCACATATCCCGATCAAGATCAATGATGATGGCTGCAATCCGAATCAGGGTATGAAGCAGGGTTGAAATATAATTGTACGGATTAATCTGGGTTGTATAGAGCAGTGGGGTTATTTCCAGATATTCCGACAAAAACTTTTGGCTGGCATCGATCCAGTCTATATCGGGATATACAAATGCATGGGCATTAAAATTACCGGACGCTCCGTTAAACTTTCCCTGAATATCCGAATTTCTCAATTTTGTAAGCTCTTCCCGGATCCTCCAGGCAAAATTAATAAATTCCTTTCCTACGGTTGTAGGTGATGCAGGCTGGCCATGGGTCCTGGACATCATGGGAACGGCTTTGTATTTCCTGCCCATGTTTTCAATTCGTTCAAGAAGCTCTGAAACGGCATCTCCGGCAAGATCTCTTCCTGTTTTCAGCATCAACGCATACGAACTGTTGTTAATATCCTCGGATGTACATGAAAAATGGACCCACTCCTTTATCGTCTCAAGCCCGGACAGGGTAAGTTTCTCCTTAATATAATATTCAACCGCTTTCACATCATGATTGGTTGTTTTTTCGATCGCCTTTACCTCTTTTGCCGCAGTCTCATCAAATCGGGACACAATCTCTTCAAACTTTTGAAAATCTCCCGATTTAATTTCAGCAAGGCTCAACTCTTTGATCAGAAATTTCAACCATTGAATCTCGACAATTACCCTGTGCCGGATAAGCCCGTACTCAGAGAATATGTCATTAAGCGGGTTTGTTATTTTTTCGTATCTTCCGTCAAGGACTGAAAGTGCTTTGATTTTGTCCATGTCTGCCTCCCTAAAAGTTGACAACGCTATCCATAGCAAAATTATTTCATATTTAAAACAAATATCATAAAACTCATCCCTGATATTAATAATAAAATCTCATAATAAATGTTGACAAATTTCAAAAGCTCATGTATTTTTATGAAATTAAATTTTAACTTATTTGGTTTCAAAATGAAAAAACTATCCGTCATTATCAATATTATTCTTATTATCCTCGTCGTGAGGGTCGTACCTTGCTGCGAGGAAAAGGGCTGATAATGGCTTAGCTAAAAGAATCAACTTTAAAAACCGTTATCAGTCAAAAAGACTGATAACGGTTTTTTTGTTTTAGGGGGTATGAACCGATGAAAAGCGATTCAATAAAAAAAGGAATTGAAAGAGCTCCTCACCGTTCTCTTTTTAAATCAATGGGATACACAAATGAAGAGATCAAGAGGCCTTTGATCGGTATTGCAAATTCTGCGAACACAATCATTCCGGGCCATATCCATCTGAATACTATTGTCGAAGCGGTGAAGGCAGGTGTTTACATGGCAGGGGGCACTCCCATAGAATTTGGTACAATTGGTGTCTGTGACGGAATCGCCATGAACCATATCGGCATGAAATACTCTCTTGGAAGTCGTGAACTGATTGCCGATTCCATAGAAGTAATGGCTATCGCGCATTCCTTTGATGCAATGGTTATGGTGACAAATTGCGACAAGATAACTCCCGGCATGCTAATGGCGGCTGCAAGGCTTGACCTTCCAGCGATAATTGTAAGCGGCGGGCCTATGCTTTCCGGAAGACATTCTGAGAATCAATCAAAAAAACTCGACCTCGTCACGGTGTTTGAATCAGTCGGATCGGTTCTTTCAGGGAAAATGACCGAAAGCGAACTTGAAATAATTGAAGATGAGGCTTGTCCTACCTGCGGATCATGCGCGGGAATGTTTACCGCAAACTCGATGAACTGCCTGACAGAAGCGATCGGAATGGGGCTTCCGGGCAACGGGACAATCCCGGCGGTAATGTCCGCCCGTGTGCGTCTTGCAAAAACCGCAGGGATGCAGATTCTCAAACTGCATGAACTGGGTATTACACCAGGCAAAATCATGACTGAAAAAGCATTTCGGAATGCACTTACAGTTGATATGGCTCTTGGCTGTTCAACAAATACAGTGCTGCATCTGCCCGCCATAGCAAGAGAAGCGGGTATATCCATTAATCTGGAGATGATTAATGAAATCAGTGAAAAAACACCCCATCTTTGTTCATTGAGTCCCGGCGGAAGCTATCATATTGAAGATTTAAACAGAGCCGGCGGAATCGGTGCCGCGCTGAAAGTCCTTTCAAATGGAGGCCTGATAAACAATGACTGTTTGACGGTAACCGGAAAAACGGTTGAAGAAAATATTGAGACTGCCCGTATTCTTGATTCAGATGTTATTCGCCCTCTCAATAATCCGTATCACAAACAAGGTGGGCTCGCCGTACTTTTCGGCAATCTTGCTCCTGATGGATGTGTTGTCAAGCAATCCGCGGTAAGAGAAGAAATGATGCAGCATAAGGGCCCTGCAAGGGTGTTTGACTCGGAAGAAGAGGCAACCAGTGCCATCATGGAGGGAAAAATCAACAAGGGCGACGTTCTCGTGATTCGATATGAAGGCCCCATGGGAGGACCGGGAATGAGAGAAATGCTGACACCGACATCAGCAATTGCCGGAATGAATCTCGATGCCCACGTTGCATTAATTACAGACGGACGCTTTTCCGGAGGAACAAGGGGTGCTGCCATCGGTCATATTTCACCGGAAGGAATGCAGAAAGGCCCGATTGCGGTGATTCAGGAAGGGGATTTGATTTCGGTGGACATACCCAATAAAAAACTGACACTCAACCTGACCGACAAGGAGATTGAAAAAAGGTTTTCCAGATGGACACCTCCGCAACCCAAAATAAAAAAGGGCTACATGGCAAGATACGCCCGAATGGTTTCTTCGGCTAGTGAAGGTGCGGTTATCAAATAGAGTCGTAAAAAGTCCATTTGTTCGCTCCAAGATCATTTTGGTCTTTTTATATAATGGATAACCATATAAATTAAAACATTATTTTGGTAACAATTTTTATCGGTTTAAAACATAATGATCGACTTACGCTCACAAAAAAACTTTTTACGACTCTGCCAAATAAAAACGGCAACGGAAAATACATAATATTATAAAATCGTCTCGTAAGGAAGGTTATAATGGAATTAACAGGTGCACAAATTCTGATGAAAGTACTCAAGGAAGAAGGTGTTGATACAATCTTCGGTTATCCCGGGGGTGCTGTCCTTGATTTTTATGATGAACTGTCGCGCACTGATTTTAAACATATCCTGGTGCGTCATGAGCAGGGAGCTGTGCATGCGGCAGACGGCTACGCAAGAGCAAGCGGAAAAGTGGGTGTTTGTCTCGTGACATCCGGGCCGGGCGCAACAAACGCAGTTACCGGAATTGCATCCGCGAACATGGATTCAATCCCTCTGGTTGTCATAACCGGCCAGGTACCGTCACCGCTTATCGGCAATGACGCATTCCAGGAAGTAGACATCGTGGGAATTACAAGGCCATGCACAAAACACAACTATCTTGTTAAAAAAATAGATGACCTTGCACGAATTATAAAAGAGGCTTTCTTTATTGCACGATCCGGTCGTCCGGGTCCGGTACTTATAGATATTCCCAAGGATATCACCAATTCGAAAACCGGATACAGTAAACCTCCGGAAGTGAATCTGAAATCCTATAACCCGACATACGAGCCCAACTTAAAGCAAGTTCGCAAAGTTGTTGACCTGATAAAAAAATCAAAAAAGCCCGTTATTTTTGCAGGTGGAGGAATAATCTTATCCGGAGCCGCTGACGCTTTAATCGAATTTTCCCGCAAAACACAGATACCGGTTACAGCATCTCTGATGGGATTGGGCGCTATTCCGGGTACGGATCCTCTATGGCTGGGCATGCCGGGTATGCATGGAACCTATCGCGCAAACATGGCAATCGGAGAAGCGGATCTTCTCATAGCGGCAGGAGTCCGCTTTGATGACCGCGTGACAGGAAAAGTAGAAGAATTTGCCAAAAATGCCGAGATTGTTCATATCGATATCGACCCGACATCCATTCATAAAAATATTCCGGTTTCAGTCCCTGTTGTGGGTGACTGCAAAAAAACACTCATGCACCTGAACGGATTGATTGATAAAACGGATTTGGGAAACCTTAATCAAAAAAGAAAACCATGGCTGAATAAAATCAATG
Source organism: Desulfobacterales bacterium (assembly GCA_030145525.1). Classification (GTDB taxonomy): domain Bacteria; phylum Desulfobacterota; class Desulfobacteria; order Desulfobacterales; family SURF-7; genus JAQYVL01. The sequence goes on along the minus strand of JAQYVL010000125.1, from coordinate 169 downwards.
ATTGGAAGAAAACAACTCCCCTCGCATATAAACAGGGAGACTCTATAAAGCCCCAATTTGTTGTTGAAAAAATTTATGAACTCACCAGGGGAGAGGCTATTATCACAACCGAGGTAGGCCAGAATCAGATGTGGGCGGCACAGTATTATCATTTTGACAGGCCGAACCA
>JAQYVL010000124.1 GCA_030145525.1 Desulfobacterales bacterium | reverse complement strand
GGTTCGATTGATCTGCGAATTGACTATCTTCGCCCCGGAAAGGGCGATAAATTCACGGCAACCGCTTCCATTCTGCGCATGGGCAACAAAGTTGCAGTTACCCAAATGGCACTACACAATGAAAAACAGGAACTCATTGTTCTCGACAACCGCGACCGCCTGATGCTGTTTCACCCGGACGGAGGAAAACTCTGGTCCGGCGACAAGAAATATGGAGGAAGTGAAACCTATCTCGAATATCCGATCGAATACGATTATGGCAAAGAAGATTTAACAGAGAATTATTACCTGCAGCAACGCCTTCACGTAGTGCCTTGTCAGAAAAAAAATACCAATTGCCTGGTCGTCGTAAAAAATAACGATCGGGCAGGACGATATCTTTCACGCATCCGAAGTTTTAAATCCGGACATGTGGAATGTCTCGCCTGGAATGGAATCGGCATGGAAGAAAAGTGGCGAACACCGGAGGTCTCAGGATATATCAGCGATTCTGTCATAGGGGATCTGGATAATGATGGTAAAAACGAGCTTGTCTTCTCTGTCATTATGGATGAAGGGTTCTTTTCCAAAAAAAAGAAAAGTTTTATCGGTTCCTGGACCATAGAGAATTAATCCTGGTGGAGCCGTAAAAAAACTTTATATAACAAAAGCAGCCGGCCTGTGTAGTACACTTCGACTGAGTGGTTGGAAAGCAACACAATTTTTTATCCACTTATTTTATTCAGGTAAACTTTTTATATAGTTTATCACATTCCATATCTCTTGCTCCTGAAGCTCTTCTCTAAAAGGAGGCATCTCTCCTTTTCCATTTTGTATTTTCCAAAACAGATCTCCATCGGAATGGTACTTAGCTCTATTTTTCAAATCCGGTGGTTTAATTTTAAGCTCTGCGGCCATAGAACCATTCCCATCGACTTTTTTACCATGACAGTCTGCACAAAACTGAATGTATATCTTCTTTCCAGGATCAATTGAAGTTTTTGTACTTTTTATCGGATTTTTCTTTTGTACAGCGTCCTTTGGTGCCTTCCACTCATGAGCAGAGGCTCTGTTATGAATACAGATCGCCAGACAAAACATAATTGTGCCTATAAGAAAAAAACCCTTTAGCCTTGTTATAAGGTTTTTCAAAAACATCTTTCTCTTCTCCTGATTGGTTGTCAATGAACGGATATTACTCAGGAACTTCAAAGGCGCTTTCAAGCAATCGGGCGTCATCAAAATGCTGCCTTCCCACAAGGGCGATTGCATGACGTCCCCGTTGGCGCATCGCGCCGGCAGACGGCACCCCCATTGGCCAGACGAACCAACGCTCGAAGCGCTCTGTTCCCTCTACGATACCAGTGGGCGAAAACATGCTTCGGATTCCTTCCTGCCAGGGAAGGCCGTTCAGGGCATCATATTCTTCAAATCGATATGCGACATCCTCTTTTGAGGGATCAGTCCCGCTCGATAGTCCTACAACATAATGCTCGCGACTGTTAAGATGAATAATTATTCTACCCTTTTCCGGCTCTGGGATATTTTCTTCAAAAACAAGCGCGGGTTCGGGAGTCGGAAAAGGATTTAACGGGCGGAGATCTGGAGAAACAGGAAAGTATTTATGATAGCAGCCGCATGGGTGTACACTGTCGTACAGCAGGACTTTCCCATTCCGATCCAGTGTTACCCTCCAGATCAAGCCGTCCAGTTCGCCGCTGTATATATCAAACAGACCCTGATCCTGCCTTTGCGGATACCAGATTACATAATTGAGCTGCAGCAATATTTCTTTCCCGAATCGAGTGAACGAATGGAAGCAATAGACAACAGGGTCGTCCGTATCGATATCAATTTCCTGATCGCTCTGCCAGAAAGGACGCCCGATCTTGTCGTTGTCGTTTACTGTTGCAATACGATATATGGGTGCAAAATAGTCTAAAAGCAATAGGAGTTCATTCCGGTCCGGTTCGGGGATATTTAAAGCGCTTTCCGATCTTGCACGCTCTAGTATACCCGCTCGCGTTTCTCTGGTGAGAACCGGGCGGAGTCGTTTTGGCCTATAAGTCCTTATGCCGCCAGGTTTCATCGCATCCGGGTTCTGAAAAGCATGCCGTGCATCAGCCTGGAGATCGTCCAGACCCCTCAGGACGAACCAGCTTGACAGCGGATACAATCCAAAAACCCGGGCCAGTGTCTGGTAGTCATCCGGTACACGAACTTGCGTTTTGAGACGCTCAGGAAGCCTTTTGTCTTGAAGATAGGCATTCATTAAGATTTCTGAACAAATGTTTATTTCCGACAGCAGGCCTTTGCCATCAAATTCCGCTGACAATTCTTCGTATCCGGACAGGGGCAGATTGGCCAACTCTATTTGACGAGCTTTTCTTTCCAAACGCAAAGTTTGCTTCAGCCACTCTTTACGCGCCGCTTCTTTCTGGAGATCCTCAACAAAACTCGCTAAAAAACGATTCACACGGATGCCCGGAAACTCCTCAATTTGTGCGTCCTGGCCATCTCCTGTCCCTGCTCCTTCGACAACATCATCAAATGCCTTTGAAAATGCAAAGCAACGGACCTCTTCGGCCGAAAAGCGCATATCGGTTTTTTCCCGGCTCTGAAACACGGCGCATCCCGAAATCCATGCGACCATCAAGCCGATAATCATAAAAGATGATATCCGGGTTGTTTCTTTTGTCATAATGTCAACCTCCTCTATCAAATGAGCATAATCGATCATCAGATTCCCCGCATGGTGAAGGTGCAAGCAAAAACAGATTTCATTGTAGTGTCTTTTCGTTCTGTTTCGGTTCATGCATTAACAAAAGCCGATAGGGGAAAAACCGCTTTACAAACCAGTCTCCTGGCATGATGTTTTGTAACTCACGCTTAGTGTAACAGCGCCGGATAGAAAGCATGCCGTCATGGGAAATGAAGGAGCGATGAAAAAAAAGTTTGGATATCACCGTAAAAAAAAGCCAGGCCAGATCGCCTCGCTCAATATCACAGAATATTATAAGGTTTCTGCACAGTTTGCCGGCATCAGCCATCATGGTGTGAAGTTTCTCCTCTGTCCAATGGTGCATCGTGTTATTATTGATGATAAAATCGAATTTTCTGTTTTCATCCAGCAAGTCGTCCGTGGAAGCAAGCCGGAAGGAGACGTTTGACGGCACCTGAATATGGTTGACGTAATCAAGGGTTCTTGGATCGATTTCAATGCCGGTGACATGAAGGTTGAATCCATCTGCCGCGGCCCATTTAGCAAGCTGGATCGGAATATCGCCTCCGCCAAACCCGATATCGAGCAGGGAATAGCTATGTACCCTTTTCTGCATACGAGGTTTTAAGTAAAAACGGTATAATATGTACCAGTTGGAAAACAGCACATTGATCATACGAAATTGTCGATAGGTATTGCTGAGCAAATCCAAATCGCAATCCGGATCCTCCACCAACTCTGTTAATTCCTTATTTTGCGTTGAAAGGATAATAGCGATAAACTTCCTTCGATTATCTATTTTGGGTTTTCATCAATATATTTTCACTGTTAAACTCAGTCCGAATGCCATGGCGTATACCAGATCATCACCTTTGCCATCCTTCTAATTTAGAAGTTCGCTAAGTACAAAAAGGATGGCCGAGCTGCTCATATTGCCGTAATCTCGAAGGATCTTCCTGGAAACACTGACATCGTCAGTTGACAAATTCAACTTATTTTCCACTTTATCTACAATTATTCTTTTTCGCTTGTAAGTGGAGTAAACACCGCCGTTAGGCGAAAATGGTTAGAAGTGCGTTATTTACACGCCAAAATACATTACTCCTGGTAATTTAAATTGAGATTTCGGGTTTATGGGCTGTAAAAAGACCATAGCGGAACGACCCGGTGGCGAAGGCCAGCCAGAGGCGGGGCATCGTCAGCAAAAAGATGCGGTCTTGCCGTCGGTGGTCTAAAAGGAATCGGACATACCGAGGCCGGATGATCAGGCCCAGAAGGATGCGACGCAAACAAATAGCCCATGTACGACGGACACGATCCGAAAGGTCATCAAAGGCATCTGAAATAAAACCAGCGTCAGCCAGCAAGGCCTGATACTCGGACGCACACCCCAAGCTCGGCAATCTTCCCTCGCGGCAGATGGGTTCGAGCAAATATCGCACCTGCCACGGACGTGGCGATTCGATGGAAAGCCAGGCACAGACCACGAGATGACCACCAGGCCGGAGTACACGAAAGGCTTCTTTGAAAAAACCTAATTTATCAGGTATGTGCGCTATGCACTCGATGGCAATTACCGCATCAAAAGCCTCGGCGGGCAGGTCGTTTTTCAACCAGTCACAAAGCAGGTAAGTCGGGTTGGTGTCAGCGGAATTTTTATTTACGGCATACATATACTGCGCCTCAGAAAGCGTTAGCGCAGTGACCTGGGCCTGATAGACACCGGTCAGCATCCTCGCCGCTGCACCGTAACCGGACCCGACGTCGCACACCATATCGCCAGGCTGTATCTTTGCCTCGGCAGCCACCCGGTCAACCAGTTGCCGCACTGCCACCTCGGGCTTTTCCTTTCCCGTAAGCCACAGGCCGTGATGCACGTGCTCGCCCCATATCTCCCGGTAAAAGGCATCCAGGGTGTCGTAATGCCCGGCGATATCGTTATTGGTCGGCGCTACTTTAGGATAAATCATAAAACGACCAAGCCTTGATTCTCATAACTTTCAATTAATATGAACTCGCTTTTTTATTACACACATTACCATGTCAGGCCATCGTTAACCAAAAAACTTTCTACTCTAAAAGTTCCAGGGCATTTTTTCGAACCCAGGGAAACTCGGATTTTGAAGCCTGGTCCAACAACTTCTTCGCTAAAACAGTATTCTCTCTTCCACCCGTTTCCAGCAGCAACTTACCAATAAACAGATGAGCACTTTCACCGGGAAAAGTTTGAAAATAATCAGTTGCCATGTATTCTTTATAAAGTTTAAGTGCTATTTCTTCATCTCTAAACGGCCAGGGCACGGAATCCCAGTAACGAGCAAGTGCAAAAATAGGCAAACCATACTCGGCCATTCTATTTATCTTATACGCTTTTTCCAAATTGTTTTGTGCTTTACCTTTAAACCCTTTTGTTAATGCCGTGAAGATACTCACTACATCAAAATAAAGACCGATACTCGCTGCATAATAGAAATACCCTTCGGCTCTTTCGGGCTCTAAATCAATCGCTTTTTGTGCATATTGCAAAGCCGGTTCTGCATTGGATTCCGCTATCTCTTCCCAATTTTTTTTTAGCATGAGTTTGGCTTCACGGCCTAACCTCAAATAACCCCTGGAAAGTCTCCAGTTAGCGCCAAAATTATCGGGCTGTTCTTTTACTTTTTTCAAGGATAAATCAATACACTTTTGAAAATTGTCCTTTCCACCGATATAGTTGAGCCTGTCAATTAATTCCGGATTGTAATCAAGAGCCATGAGATTAATAGGGAAAAGAAGTGCCAGCGTGATTAATAGACTTTCTATTAAATAATGTCTCAATTTTCTATCTCTCTGAATGATTTATCCTTAAAAAATATTAACATTGACGGCTTCGTAAAAAGTCCAATTTCTTTGTTGCGCTTCATCTTGTATAATTGCGGAATAGGCTAACTACGCACGCCTACGGCTACCGCTGGCACGGTCTTCCTCGAGATTTGCGCGCCTTGAACTTGAACTTTTTTCTTTGCCATCAGAATTTTGACTTTTTACGAGACTGTCAACATTACCTTATGAATTTAAATCTAACGATCAAAAAAGGATTTACTACTTATAACCAGAACTGTAAAAAGAAAGAAAAAAGTTGTGTTGATTTTTAAATTACACTAACTGTTTTTTTATGATTAAAAAGCACTATTCATTATTTTTCAACAATATTATTCTGTTTACACAGGAAATATCCATCCAGGGAGGCACTGAAAAGATACTTCTGAATGTAATTAGGGACGTTGTTGATAAATTATACAAACTTCTTTCTTCTCAGGCTTTGCGCGGCCCCAGAATATATAATGGTTTTGTGAATAATTGCTGATTGTTATGGGAGTTTTCAATTTTGCAAAGGTATATATGAATATCACACTTATTGAACCTTTTTTTACCGGTTCGCATGCAGCCTGGGCAACAGGATACGCTCAGTATAGCGGACACAATATTGACATTCTGAGTCTCAGCGGAAACTATTGGAAGTGGCGCATGCATGGGGGCGCAGTCACGCTGGCAAAAAAATTTTTAGAGTCCGGTGCTATGCCGGATCTGCTTCTTGTGACTGATATGCTCGATCTGACAACCTTTCTGGCCTTAACTCGTCAAAAGACCGCGCGTCTTCCTGTCGCGATCTATTTTCACGAAAACCAAATATGTTATCCCTGGTCGCCTGAGGATCGGGATATTCGGCATAAGCGGGATCAACATTATGGATTTATTAACTATAGCTCTGCGTTGGCGGCGGATAAGGTGTTGTTCAACTCATGGTATCATCACAAAACCTTTTTAGACGAACTACCCCGCTTTCTGAAACAGTTTCCTGATCGTAACGAGTTGGAAACTGTGGCAACCATTCGTGCTAAAAGTTGTGTGTTACATCTCGGATTAGATTTACAGAGATTTGATGTCTCTGAGATACAGCAGCAAAGAGAAGGATATACCGATCAGGCTCCGCTCATTCTCTGGAACCATCGTTGGGAATATGATAAAAATCCCGATGAATTTTTCCAGGCCCTGTTCGTGCTTAACGAACAAGGTCTGGACTTTCGCGTGGCGATTCTTGGAGAAAGTTTTCGCCAAAATTACCCCATTTTTGGAACGGCTCGTGAGAATTTGGGAAACAAGGTTGTTCACTATGGATATGCCGAAGATTTTGCACAATATGCGCAGTGGCTTCATCGCGCCGACATCTTGCCGGTTACATCTCACCAGGATTTTTTCGGAGCAAGCATTGCTGAAGCCCTGTATTGCGGCTGTTACCCCTTGCTGCCAAAACGTCTTGCCTATCCCGAACTTATTCCTTATGAGAATTATCCTGAAATCTTTTACAATGACTTTCAGGAACTCGTTGAAAAACTCGCGAAATCCCTGCAAGAGATCGATACTATCCGGCAGCATAATTTTCGTAATTGTATTGAACAATATTCCTGGCAGAACATGGCTCCTGAATACGATAAGGTCTTCGGCACTGTCTAGAAGTTTGCAGATAGACCAAGGAGGGCAGGAATTTTTTTCTGCATTCCCACCCCCATGGTTGGTGCCATACAATGTTCTGCCTACTTAGATTTCTTGACGTTTTTTTTGTTTTTGCCTGGCTTTTCACCGGCTTGCTTTGCCGGGATGCAGCCACAGCCACAGGCTTTCTTTTTCTCTGCCATCTTGATCACCTCCTTTCCGTTAAAGTGTTTAAGCAATAACTTAATTAGTTGGGCAAAAAAAATTGCTTACCTTTTCCCAGACTCCAATTCTTTTAACTTTTGCCGCACTATGCCAAGTTCATTTCCGAGTTCTTTCTCATACTTTTTCAGGGATTCCAAGTTTGGTTTTTCTGATTCAGATTCTCTAAATTTTCCTGTTCCTTTGCATCCGCACGTACAAACTTCAGTTAATATTTGCCGGCAATTTTCCATGGCTTTCTCATCTATTGAATATGGTATCCAGTATCCTTTCCTCTCGCTTCTGACGAGAGCTGCTTGTTTCAATATCTTGAGGTGTTGGGACACAGCCGCTGTCGTTATCCCTATTGCGGCTGAAATATCTTTAGCTCCCAAAGGCCCTTGAGATTTAAGCAGCTCGATTATTTTTACGCGTGTTTCCACGCTCAACACTTTAAATATTTCGGAAGGTTCTATTTTCATGGGCCAATAATATCAAGGTTAAGTAGTTAAGCAATAACTTAACTATAAAGGCGGGATGTGATCATGTCAAGCTTTTTTTAGAAAAATCATAAGACTCGAAACTGACAGATCTCAAGCGGTTGAAGTTGGAGAGGCATTTCGCTGCGCTCAATTCCTGCGGCTTACCCGCAGCGTTAGTGTTTCCCTTCACATTGACATGAAAAATACACCCTCGGTAAATCTGTAATCTTTGGAATTCGCCTTGATACTTTTCGATCGAAAGTATTGGATTTTTTCATCTGATCTGTTAGGAGATTAATGACTTTTACCGGGAGGATACGATTATGTCGGATTTTCGAAAGCATTTTCAGAGTTTTAACAATAATATCAGATTGTTGAGAGATTTAAATTGAGCGCTGGCAACTGTTGGCGGAGTGCAGGATGCAATCCGGGAAAAAGATGATATTCTACTAAAGGCTGCAACCGGATTTGAAGGCGGTTGTGTCGCAAACGGTTCCACATGCGGCATTGCAACAGGCGGCGCACTGAGTATCGCTCTGATGTATGATCAGTGTCTGCAAAAAGGCGAAGCCTTTCCGGAAAGAGCAGCGCTGGAATCTGTCGGCGGTTATCTGGACTGGTTTAAAAGAGAGCACGGCACAACCCAGTGCAGGGAACGAAATAATGTTGATTTTCACAAGATTTCCGGTCAGTTAAGATATTTTCTTTCCGGCAGCAAAATGCTTCGTTGCATGCTTTTGACGGGCAGCGCGTTAAACCACCTGACCTTTAACGAAAAATTTCAGGTTTTGTGTCCTGAAAAACCATCCGGAGATGTTCAATTCAGCTCTTCCATTCACTGCGCCAGGAATGTTCTTGAATTCGTACGAGAGAGGACCGGTATCGGAAATGATCGTCTGGAACGTCTGTCTATTGTTTTTGACGGGGGTGTAGGGCTGAGAGGGGTGCTTTGCGGAGCATTGTCCGGTGCGATTTTAGCGCTGAACCTTTTACACGGTTTCAATCTTCGCAGGATGAGCTATTCCTCCAACTTCAAAAAGTTTTTGGTCGGCCATATCAACTTGCTGCGGAAAAAATCAGGCCGTTCCATCGATACATTCTTCATCGGCAAACAGATGACAAATGAATTCAGGGAGAATGCCGGATCAATTGAATGCAGTACAATAACAGGAAGGACCTTTGAAAATCCGGAAGATTTTAGAGAATATATCGAAACCTCTGAACCATGCAGAAATCTTATCCGCATTTCGGCAGATATAGCCGTAAAAGCAATTGAGGAGACCAGGAATATCGTCGAATTCAAAAGCCGGTAAAACACTAACACCCTTGACACATTTCTTGAAAGACACTACAAAGAGTATCTTCTTTCTATATTAACAGGAGGAAAAATCATGTTTGGTATCGGCATGCCGGAGATGATACTGATTATGGCAATCGCCCTGATCGTTATCGGTCCAAAGAAGTTTCCTGATCTGGCAAGATCGCTTGGCAAGGCGTTCAGGGAGTTTAAAAAAGCCACGAGCGATTTGAAGGAATCTCTTCATGTGGATGACAGCCTCAATGATGTCAATAGTACGATTACCGAAATTAACGATGATGTAAAAGATGCGCTTGATTTCAATTTTGAGAAAAAAAATGATCCGCTTTCAAAATCCCATGATGAATCCCATGATGAAAAAGATGATCTGAAAATGGAAAAGCCCGAAACCTCAAAGGGATCTGAAAATGAATGATGATGATAAAATCCCTTTTACGGATCATCTTGAAGAACTGAGGAAAAGGCTGATAAGAAGCTTTATTGCTGTTGGAATCGGTTTTGCCGTATCATATGGATTTAAGGAGAAGCTCTTTGAGATTTTAATCCATCCGCTGATTTCCGTAATGCCGGTGGATAGCAAAATGATTTTTACAGGTCTTCCAGAAGCGTTCTTCACCTATTTGAAGGTAGCCTTTCTGTCCGGCCTTATGGCTGCATCACCTGTTATTATTGTTGAATTTTGGATGTTTGTTTCTCCGGGCCTCTACAAAAAGGAAAAATCACTTTTAATTCCCATTATCACCCTTTCATCAATTTTTTTTCTGGGCGGGGCGCTTTTCGGTTATTTTATTGTTTTTCCATATGGATTTAAGTTTTTTCTCGGGTTTGCAAATGAGAACATCCAGGCTCTTCCCTCAATGCGCGAGTACCTGAGTTTTGCCTCGAAGATGCTTCTTGCGTTCGGACTGGTGTTTGAACTTCCGCTGGTCATAACCTCCATGGCCAGGCTTGGAATCGTAACCGTGGATTTTTTGAAAAAGAACAGGAAATACGCCCTTCTGCTTTTTTTCACCGGGTCCGCAATTTTAACACCCCCGGATGTTGTCACGCAGATAATGATGGCCCTGCCTCTTATGCTCCTTTATGAGATCAGTATTTTAGGGGCGCGCATTTTTGGCAAAAAAAAACCGGAGGAAGAACCGCCGGAACCTGCGGCTGAAGCACAGGAATAGTTACATCTTCAGATATGTAAACAGCATGTTGTCCTCTACATTGAATCATTCAGATTATAAGTTTAAAAGGCATGTTGTGCTTGTTTCCCCTGATGTTCACTGGAATACAGGAAACATCGGGCGCACCTGTTTAGGCACCGGCGCACACCTGCATCTTATCAGACCACTTGGATTCTCGCTGGAAAGCAGGGAGGTGAAACGGGCCGGACTTGACTACTGGCAAAGGGTCAAGCTTACTGTTTGGGATAATTTTCAAACTTTTATAAAAAATATGAGCCCGGAGGAGAATGAAATTGCCCTGTTCAGCAAAAATGGAGACAAGCCATTCTGGGATATGCCGTCACCAAGCCGGATGTTTCTTGTATTCGGATCCGAGACAAAAGGAATCCCAGAGCAAATTCTGATCGATTTCAAGGATTCCCTCTATCATATTCCTTCCACAAAAGAGATCCGGAGCCTGAACCTTTCTACGGCTGTCGGTATTGCTCTTTATGAAAGCCTCCGCGCCTATCGGCCGGATCATGCATGGCTTACATAGCGTTTTAGAAGAACGCATCGAAATGACTGAAAAATAAATGCTTTGGAATTAGGATTCTACGATTTCAACATCAGTAGAAGAATATGGTTGCCATCCAATTTGATAAGCTCGTAAAAAGTCGTAAAACAGACGGCAAAGTAAAAAGTTCCCCGCTTTTAGCGGGATGAGCAGATTATCCATATCGTGGACATACAATTTCAAAGGCTGGCGAAAAGGCTTGCCAATCAGGAGATCGAGATCGAACTTGGTGAAGGGGCCAGAAAGCTTTTAGCTGACAAGGGGTATGACCCGGTATATGGAGCCCGGCCATTAAAACGCGCCATTCAGCAGTGTATTGAAAATCCTCTTTCCATGGAAATTCTGAAGGGAACGGTTAAAAGGGAAGGGAAAATTCTTGTAGAAGCTGAGAATGGTGAGGTGGTCTTCAGGTAGGATTAGACTTGATCCCGACGCTCATGAGAATCCCGCCGGCAAGTGCTATAATGGCGCTTGCTGCAAACAGCAGAAAGGAACTCACCTGATCGAAAAAGAGACCGTTTATGATAAAGCCGACCGTCATTCCAAGTCCGTAGGTGACCGCATTGTTTACCGCCTGCCCAAATGTTTTGGCTTCAGAGGGAATGAGCTGGTCAATGTAAAGAATGCTTGCGATGTGGAAGGTCCCGTATGTCGCGGCATGCAGAAGCTGGGATAAGAGTATTATTGCCGCGGACTCTGTAAAACTGAGAATCAGCCACCTTGCTGCCGCGATGAAAAATGAAAATATCAGTACTTTTTTAATGGAAATTTTTTTAAAGATGATGTCGGACTTTATCATCACCAGAATTTCAGCGATAGAAGCCAGGGCCCAGGTGACACCGATAAATGTTTTTCCATATCCCAGCTTTTCAAGGTGGATTGAAAAAAAACCGTAATAAGTTCCATGGCTTAAAAGCATTAAAAAGGCTGCTGCCAGAAAAATGATCAGACGGGGTTCAAGCAGCACCCTGGCTCCGGGGCCGAATGATCCTTTTTTGACAATCTCTTTGTCAGGTATTTTTAATGAAAACAGAGCCTGAAGTAATGAACCGGCTAAAATATAGGGAATGATGATGTTAACAGATTGAAGATCGATCAGGCGGCCGATAAGAACCACAAACACAATAAAATTTATGGACCCCCATGCTCTTATCCTGCCATACTGTTTTTTATTTTTTCCGAGAGCATCCATTGTGAATGCTTCAAGGAATGAGATGACGGGCGCATAGAATATACCATAAAAGACAGATATTCCCAGCATAATGCCGAAATCGACAGTAAACAGAAAAGCAGCCCAGATAAAACAGCTTATGAAACTGCAAAATATATAAATGGGTTTTCGGATTTGAAACCGATCGGCCACTGCACCCCAAAATAACGGAAAAAGAACAGTGGATACGGTTCTGACGGCAGACATGGCTCCGATTTGAAACCCGCTGAAATCAAGATGAAAACAGTATAAATTAAAATAGGGCAGATAAATGCCCAGCACACCAAAATAAAAAAAATATTGAAGGCCAAGGATGAGCTTCGCCGGATATGCGGAGTCGATTTTGTTGGTCATGGTTGTATTTTTTTATATCAAGCCAAACCGCATGAGGCTATAATAGACTGTTTCAGAGTAATTTTTCAGGATATTCCCTGCGGCCCTGTGAAACAAAACATCCACTGTCGGAGCGGAATTTCGTTATTTTTTAGCACGGATATGGAAAGAATGACACAGAAAAGATTTCAGCCTATTTACAAAAAGATTTTGGAATGGTAAAATAATTTATTTTAAGAAGATTCTGATGGAGTGGAAGATGTATCCAGGCCTTCAGCAGAATGAAACCCGATCACAGGAATATTTACTCCTTCAATTTAAACTCATTTTAACAGGACAGGTCTAAAAATTTTTAATTTTGCAATAGCAGGAGTTGAAAATGGATTTTATTAAAATTAGATTTGGTAATGATTTTATTCATGAAAAATCAAAGTTTGAAAAGAACATTGAAGAGATGTTCCGATCCATGAGTCCCATTTTTACTCTTTCTGAGGGCCCGTGGAAACCTCTTATGGACATTTATGAAGCGCCGGAAGAAATTTTTATTCTTGCGGAAATTGCAGGGGTAGACAAGGATGATCTGGAACTGGAGATTAATACCAAAGCCGTCCGGATACACGGAATAAGGACAGGCGCCCCTCCCGCGGCAAAAGCCAGATTCCGGCTGGCGGAAATCCAGTACGGCCCGTTTGAGCGGGTTCTGTTTTTACCCGCTCCCATAGATACGGAAAAGGTAACCGCATCTTATACAAACGGTTTTTTAAAAATAAGTCTTGTAAAGATGCGATTTGACAAAACGCGTGTTATTCCAGTTCAGGACGGATAGACCGTTCTGTGCGATGTTTAATTAAAAAAAATCACCGGCCGGTCACAATGCTCTTTCAGTGGTGTTTAATCCGGTTGTTCCCTAACAGCTAATTTTTTTACTTTGGAGGATGATATGAATCAGCAAAAAACGCCGATGGATATTGCTCCTGATGATATGCCCAGAAAACTTCCCATACTCCCTCTGTTCGATGTTGTCCTTTTTCCAAAGATGGTCCTCCCGCTTGTTGTGATGGAAGACCAGTCCATCGAATTAATTGATAATGCAATGGCCGGTGATCGGATAATTGGTCTTATTTCGTCAAAACAGACTGAGGCCGCCAGTGAAGTCTATTCTCCTGAAAATTTGTATTCGGTAGGGACAAGCGCTTTGATCCTGAAAATGGCCAAAGCGGATGATAACAGGGCTCAGCTGGTCGTTCAGGGAATAGGAAGATTTAAAATAAAGGAATTTGTCGAAGGAAAAACATATCTCCAGGCCAAAGTGACACCGGTCTATGAAAAAGAAGAGAAAAGTAAGGAGATAGAGGCATTGATGTCGAATCTGCTTGGTATCTACAACGAGGTTGTTAAATTGTCCCCGGGCCTGCCTCAGGATATTGGGAAGATGGCCAAATCCATAGATGATCCGGGGATTCTTGCAGATATGATTACATCAACCCTGAATACTCCCATAGAAGACAAACAGAAGATTCTGGAGAGATGGAATGCCAAAACCCGTTTAAAGGAAGTTACCCGGCTTGTAAACTATCAGCTTGAGATCCTTGAGCTTGGAAGCAAGATTCAGTCTCAGGTTAAGGGCGATATGGATAAAAAGCAGAAAGAATATTATTTGCGGCAGCAACTGAAAGCCATTAAAGATGAGCTGGGTGAGAAAGATGAAACAAGTGTTGAAGTAGAAGAGTACCGGGCTAAGATAGATGCTAAAAATTTACCTGAAGAAGCATTGAAAGAGGCTGAACGTGAGCTTGACCGGCTGTCGCGAATGCATCCCTCATCTTCGGAATACACGGTTGCCTCCACTTACCTTGACTGGATTACCGCGCTGCCCTGGAATGAAAGTACTGTAGACAATCTTGATATTAAAAAAGCTCGAAAAATTTTGAATGAGGATCATTTTGGTCTTGAAAAGGTAAAAAAAAGGATTATCGAATATCTTGCAGTCCGAAAATTGAAGCCTGATTCAAAAGGTCCGATCCTGTGCTTTTCCGGGCCTCCCGGCACAGGGAAAACTTCCCTGGGGCACTCAATCGCAAGAGCGTTGGGAAGAAAATTTTTTCGAATAGCCCTGGGAGGAGTCAGGGATGAAGCCGAAGTAAGAGGGCACCGCAGAACTTATGTGGGAGCCCTGCCAGGTCGAATCATACAGGGAATCAGGCGAACGGAAACAAATAATCCTGTTTTCATGTTGGATGAAATCGACAAAGTGGGCAGTGACTTCAGGGGTGATCCATCTTCCGCTCTTCTCGAAGTCCTTGACCCTGAGCAGAATTTTTCATTTTCGGATCACTATCTGGATGTTCCGTTTGATCTTTCAAAAGTTATGTTTATTACAACCGCAAACGTACTTGATACCATCCCTCCCGCACTGCGGGACAGGATGGAAATTTTGACGCTTCACGGTTACACGGAAGATGAAAAAATTAATATAGCAAATCGATATCTAATACCACGGCAGCGTGAAGCGCACGGATTGAATGCAAAGCAGCTTAAAATTTCAAAAGGTGCTGTCAGGCATATAATATCCGGGTATACGCGTGAGGCCGGTCTGAGAAATCTTGAAAGGGAAATCGCATCAATCTGCCGGGGGGTTGCCAGCCAGATTGCGGAGAAAAAGAAGAAAACCGTATCCGTTAAAATTGATGAGGTTGCCAAATTTATTGGACCGGTTCGGTTTACTTCCGAAATCAGTGCCAGGACTTCAACGCCAGGGGTTGCCACGGGGCTTGCCTGGACACAATTCGGGGGTGAAATTCTGTTTATTGAAGCCACCTCTATGCCGGGTTCAAAAGGTCTGACACTTACCGGTCAGCTAGGTGATGTCATGAAAGAGTCGGCAACTGCAGCATTGAGCTTTATACGGTCAAATGCAAAAGAACTGGGGATTGATGAGGGATTTTTCAGCAAACACGATATCCACATACACGTTCCCGCAGGGGCAATCCCAAAAGACGGACCTTCGGCCGGTGTGACCATGCTGACAGCGCTTACGTCTCTTTTTAAGCGAAAGCCAATTGCCAAAAAGCTTGCCATGACCGGTGAAATCACATTAAGAGGCCAGGTGCTGCCGGTTGGCGGCATCAAAGAAAAGGTTCTTGCCGCTCATCGTGCAGGAATAAAAACACTCATCCTTCCGGAGTGGAATGAAAAGGATCTTGAGGGCATACCCAAGAAGGTCCGAGATTCAATTAAGTTTCACTTTACCGGAAGCATGTTTGAGGTTTTGAAAATTGCGCTTAAAATAAAATTATGACAATCTTGTAAAAGTCAGTTTAACCCCTCATGATATAA
>JAQYVL010000123.1 GCA_030145525.1 Desulfobacterales bacterium | reverse complement strand
ATGGCCAATCGTGATTTAATTTATGTGTCAAAGGCGGTTCTCCCATTTATTGCAATTCAGATGGGTGTTCTTTTATTGATGACATATATCCCATCAGCAGTGCTCTGGCTACCGAGAATGATGGGTTTTTAAGTATAACCTACACAAAAAAAATAAGAAGACACATTTTATATAATTTTTAACACTTTTTTATGAAAGGAGACTGGGAATGTCTGCAAAATTAATTAAAGGCACAGAAATTCGTGAGCAAATCCTTGAAGAAATTACTGCGGAAGTGGCAGAAATAAAAGAAAAGTACGGAAAAGTTCCGGGCCTGGTAACAATCCTTGTGGGGGAGAATCCGGCATCGATATCCTATGTTACCCTTAAAATTAAAACTGCCCACAGAGTCGGGTTTCACGAAATCCAGGATACTCAGTCTGTGGATATCTCAGAAGATGATCTGCTGGCTCTGATTGACAAATACAACAATGACGATTCCATCAACGGGATTCTCGTACAGCTGCCGCTTCCAAAACAGATAAACGAAAAAAAGATTTTGAATGCCATTGATCCTGACAAAGATGTGGATGGATTCCATCCGATTAATGTGGGCCGGTTAATGATCGGCGGTGATGAAGTCAAGTTTCCGCCCTGTACCCCCGCAGGAATCCAGGAAATGATCGTAAGAGCCGGTGTTGAAACAAAAGGAGCGGAAGTTGTTGTTGTCGGACGTTCAAATATAGTAGGGAAGCCGATTGCAAACATGATGCTTCAAAAAGGAGTTGGTGCAAATTCGACCGTAACGGTTGTACATACAGGGACAAAAGACCTCGCAGGGCATTGCAAGCGCGCGGATATTCTGATTGTTGCAGCCGGTGTGCCCGGACTTGTAAAACCCGAATGGATCAAACCCGGAGCATGTGTAATCGATGTTGGTGTAAACCGTGTTGGTGAGAAAATAAGTGAAAAGACCGGAAAGAAAATCGCCATACTCAAAGGCGACGTTGATTTTGATGCCGCAAAGGAGATTGCCGGATCAATCACGCCGGTACCCGGCGGAGTGGGACCGATGACCATTACCATGCTTATGCTGAATACGCTCAGAGCTATTAAATTTAAACTCGGGATTAACTGATATACCCACATAGTCCGTTCGAAATGCATTCCTTTGAGAATGCAGTTTGATCTCACGTAACCAGAAAAGGGGATAGAACAATCTATCCCCTTTTTATTTGTAGTGGTTGTCACAATTTAAAACTGAACACCCCTTAAAAATGGCAAAATTTGACAAATTACGATATATTGTGTTAAGTACCAGGTTATTCTAAATACTGTTGACCACTTCAACAAAAAAATAGAAGACAGAAATACGATAAATCACTCCATGGCAAAAAAAATCACTTTTTTTATCGCAAGCAACACCGGTGCCTCAGTTAAAAAGGCGACGGTATCCGGCATTGTGTTAGCCTCGATATGTATTATATCTCTAATCGGGCTGTTTGCTTTTGGTGCGGCAGTGTATGACTACTGCCGGTTGAAAACCGGATTTACAAGTGTAGATGACCTTCACCGGGATATAACATATCAGAATAATGAAATAAAGACTCAGCGGAAACAGATTCAAAAGTATGCAGATGAAATCAATAAATTAAAGTCAAAAATGATTCAGTTTAATAATTTCGAAAAAAAAATCAGAATCATTGCCAATATTGAAGAAACCGGGAAGCAGGACGGTGTTTTTGGCGTTGGAGGACCGACCCCTGAGGATCTTGATATAAATCTTTCGCTTACAAAAAGTCACAACAGCCTTCTTCGAGAAATGCACGAACAGGTCACACAACTGAATCAAATATCAATGCAGCAGATCGAAGGATTTGAATCTTTGCTTAAATATCTGGATGACCAGAAAAGTCTTCTTGCTTCTACACCCGCAGTTTCACCGGCCAAAGGCTGGATAACTTCCAGATTCGGTTATAGAAAGTCTCCCTTTACCGGTCGAAAAGAATTTCACAAAGGTTTGGATATTGCATCAAGGATGAAAACTCCTGTTCAGGCTACTGCTGATGGAGTCATTGTTTTCTGCGGTTCAAAAGGGTTTTTGGGGAAAGTAGTCGTCATCGATCATGGTCACGGTATGGTCACCCGGTATGCGCATCTGCATAAAACGCTGAAGAAGAAGGGTGACCGGGTTAAACGGGGAGATATGATCGGTCTGATCGGTAACTCTGGAAGAAGCACAGGTCCTCACCTTCATTATAATGTTCGTTTGAATGGAATTTCCGTTAATCCGGAAAAATATATATTAAACTGATACAGGCCGTCATTTCGGGAACTGTTTTCTTCCCGAATTTTTATGAAAAATTTTCCCCTTATCGCATGCGTCCCAATACATATTTCTCAATTTTTCGTATGGTTCGAATTTCTTAATGCTTCTTTAAGTTTGATGCATTCGTAAAAACTCAAAATTTCGATGGCAAAGTAAAAAGTTCAAGTTCAAGGCGCGCAAATCCGGAGGAATGAGGCGTAGTTAACCTACTCACGCCTATCGGCTACCGTTGCGCTTCGCTTAACAGTACTGACGAGGGATGAAGCGCAACACAGGAATTGGACTTTTTACGAAGCCATCAAGTTTAATGTTTTGTGTATTCCCTAATTATGATAATGAAGATTACGAAATTTGAGGGTTTTTTATCCGAAAGTTTTTTATGATTTATGAAAAATCCGGCCTGATCTGCAAAAATGAACGGGGATATACCTGAGAGGAAAGTCTGATATATGATTTCAATGGTTTTAACAAAATTTTTTGGCAGCAAAAACGATCGGGTGCTCAAGAAACTCAATCCGATTGTAGAAGAAATTAATGCAAAAGAGCCTTCTGTTTCTCAGATGAGTGATGAAAAACTCCGTTCGCAAACATCCATATTTAAAAAACGGCTGGAAGAAGGCGAAACAATGGACGACCTGCTTCCGGAAGCTTTTTCTGTTGTGAGAGAGGCTTCAAAACGCGTTTTGAAAATGCGTCATTTTGACTGCCAGCTCGTAGGAGGTATTGTCCTGCACCAGGGTAAAATAGCTGAAATGAAAACCGGTGAAGGAAAGACGCTGGTTGCGACGCTTCCTGCATATTTGAACGCGCTAACCGGAAAAGGGGTTCATGTGATTACGGTAAATGATTATCTTGCAAAGCGCGATTCCGAATGGATGGGCAAAGTTTACAGCTTTTTGGGTTTGAAAACCGGAACAATTCTGCATGATCTTGATGACGAACAGCGCAAGGAGGAGTATGGAGCGGATATTGCGTATGGAACAAATAATGAATTCGGTTTTGATTATCTTCGCGATAACATGAAGTTCTCAAGGGAATCGATTGTTCAGGGGGACCTTAATTTTGCAATTGTTGATGAGGTTGACAGCATACTTGTTGACGAGGCAAGAACACCGCTTATTATTTCAGGACCTGCGGAAAAATCAACCAGTCTTTATTATCAGGTAAACAGTATCATTCCTTCATTTGAACGGGAGGTTGATTATACCATTGATGAGAAAGCACGTTCAGCCGTTCTGACCGAAACGGGGGTTGCTAAAACCGAAAAGAAACTTCAAGTTGAAAATCTTTATGATCCCAAACATATCGAATTGCTTCATCACACGAATCAAGCCCTCAAGGCTCACACCCTTTTTAAACGGGACGTCGATTATATCATAAAAAATGGAGAAGTTATTATTGTTGATGAGTTTACCGGAAGGCTGATGCCAGGCAGGAGATACAGCGAAGGACTGCATCAGGCTCTGGAGGCGAAAGAGAATGTGAAGATCGAAAACGAGAATCAGACGCTGGCAACGATAACATTTCAGAACTATTTCCGAATGTATGAAAAACTGTCGGGAATGACCGGTACGGCCGACACTGAGGCGGCTGAATTCAAAAAGATATATGACCTTGATGTCGTAATTGCTCCGACAAACCAGCCTATGGTCCGGAACGATTGCCCGGACGTGATCTATAAAACGAAAAAAGAAAAATATGAGGCGGCACTGGATGAGATAGAAGAACTGCATGAAAAGGGACAACCCGTTCTTGTCGGTACCATTTCCATTGATGTATCGGAAAGTCTGAGCAAAAAGCTGAAAAAAAGAGGAATAAAGCATTCGGTTTTGAACGCCAAACATCATAGTCAGGAGGCGGAGATCGTGGCCCTTGCCGGTCAGAAGGGGGCTGTTACAATATCAACGAATATGGCCGGACGAGGTACGGATATTGTACTTGGAGGGGGGGTTACCGACCTTGGAGGACTTCATATCTTAGGGACCGGAAGACACGAGAGTCGCCGCATTGATAATCAGCTTCGAGGACGTTCGGGAAGACAGGGAGATCCCGGATCATCCAGATTTTACCTGTCCCTCGAAGATGATTTGCTCAGAATATTCGGAGGTGAACGAATCTCAAATATCATGGAAAGGCTTGGAATGGAAGAAGGGGAACCCATTGAACACAATCTCATCAGCCGGGCAATAGAAAATGCCCAGCACAAGGTGGAAGGGCATAACTTCGATATTCGGAAGCAGCTCATTGAATACGATGATGTAATGAATCAGCAGCGGGAGGTAATCTACAGGCAGAGACGAGAAGCGTTAAGCGGCGAGAATCTGAAATCGGTCATTATTGATATGATCGAGGAACACGCGGAAAGCATTTCTGCACGTTTCTCGAACAGCAGGGCACTGGCTGAAGACTGGGACCTGAAATCCATACAAGAAGCCTGTTTTGAGCAGTTTAATTTCAGGCTTGCTTTTGATGACGACACGCTTGATGGTCTTACCGGCGAAGGCCTGGCTCAGATGATATTTGACACTGCGCTGAAGAAATATGACCAGAAAGAGGATGCCATCGGTGAAGAAGATTTGAGGCAGATGGAACGGTTTTTTATGCTCCAGACGGTTGACAATTTATGGAAGGATCATCTGCTGGCAATGGATCATTTGAAGGAGGGAATCGGTCTTCGAGGATATGCTCAGCAAAATCCGTTGATCGTTTACAAAAAAGAAGGTTTTGATATGTTTAATGACATGATTTCAAGGGTTAAAGAGGAGACCCTTAAAATCATGTTTAGAATTCATGTTGTAACACCTGAAAACATTGATGATATTAGAGAAAAACAGGCCGAAAATCTTGTTTTTTCGCATGGTGAAGAACCCCGGAAAAAAGAGCCTGTAAAAAGGGAAGGCACAAAAGTTGGCAGAAATTCTCCCTGTCCGTGCGGCAGCGGCAAAAAATTTAAAAAATGTTGTGGAAGATGAGAGATCTCATCATTGTTAATTTAAACGATTTTAATAAGTTAATTTACGGATACTGATCTGACAGATTATTTCTGCCTTGATTTTTCTTGCAAGAAACCTTACTATTTCAACTGGGAACATAACCTGAGCTCTTGATTTAAACGGAGATTTCTTAAGCGGAAAGGCTTATGTTACCGTCGGCCTCATCATCTCGCTTTCGAATTTTACTGTTGATTCAGGTCTATTTCTCCCTTGATATCCGTAAAGCTGCAACAGCGTTTTATGCCGGTTTGGAGGTTAAGTATGGGTCGTAAGCATGTTTCTGTTTCTGAAACAGAGGAATCGGTTAAAACCAAACAAACAGTTGTCGAACCACCATTATATCGGGTTTTGATTCATAATGACGATTATACTGCAATGGATTTTGTGGTGGATGTACTGATGATGGTTTTTAAAAAATCCGATGCCGAAGCAAATCATATCATGCTCAATGTCCACCGAAAGGGAGTCGGAATCTGCGGGGTCTATACGCATGAAGTAGCTGAAACAAAAGTTGAAACAGTTCGTTCACTTGCTGCTGAAAACGGGTATCCTTTGAAATGCACCATGGAAAAGGAATAAAATAATGATAAGCAAAGAATTGAGCGCCGCATTGGGCTTTGCAGTACGTGAAG
Source organism: Desulfobacterales bacterium (assembly GCA_030145525.1). Taxonomy (GTDB): domain Bacteria; phylum Desulfobacterota; class Desulfobacteria; order Desulfobacterales; family SURF-7; genus JAQYVL01. The sequence continues at coordinate 9,039 of JAQYVL010000123.1, read as the reverse complement.
CAAAAAAAAGAAGGCATGAATATGTCTGTCTGGAGCATGTACTTTTTGCCGTTCTTCACGACGCAAGAGGAGCTGAAATTGTTGAAAATTGCGGTGGGAGCGTCGAGAATTTGAAAAATAATCTGGATAAGTTCCTGGACGAGCAGGTCGATAGCATTCCCGAAGATGGAGAATATGTTCTTCAACAGACAATCGGGTTTCAGCGTGTAATACAGCGTGCTGTAAACCATGTGAGATCAGCAGAAAAGAATGCGGTATCATTGGGAGACATCATTGCATCCATTTTTCAGGAAATTGATTCCCATGCCGCCTATTTTTTGAAAAAAGAAGGAATTGCCCGGCTTGATATTCTTCGATATATTTCCCATAATTATCCAGATGATTTTGAGCATGAGGCACAGGTTGATAGGCCGAAAAGTCCCGATAAAACGGAAAAAAAGAAAAAAAGCGATCCGTTGGAGCTGTTTACGGCCGACCTTGTTGAACTGGCCGAACTCGGCAAACTGGATCCGCTGATTGGCCGTGAAGTCGAATTGGAAAGAACCGTTCAAGTGCTCTGCAGAAGGAGAAAGCACAATCCTGTTTTTGTGGGAGAGCCGGGCGTCGGGAAAACCGCCATGGCAGAGGGGCTTGCCAGAAAAATCGTTTCCGGTGACATTCCCGATCTGCTTAAGAACACCCATATATATTCCCTTGATCTTGGAGGAATTCTGGCCGGCACAAAATTCAGAGGAGATTTTGAACAGCGTTTGAAACGGATTATCAATGCACTGAAAAAAAAGAAAGACGCAATCCTGTTTATTGATGAAATTCATACAATCGTTGGTGCAGGGGCTACAAGCAGCGGATCCATGGATGCATCGAATATATTGAAACCGGTACTGACATCCGGTGAACTCAGGTGTATCGGTTCCAGTACATATGAAGAATATAACAATCATTTTGAAAAAGACAGGGCATTGTCTCGAAGGTTTGAGAAGATTGAAATATCAGAGCCTGACATCCCTCAGACCGTAAAAATTTTAAAAGGTCTGAAAACCTGTTACGAGGAGCATCACGGAATTACATACACAGAAAAAGCCTTAAAAGCAGCGGCTGAATTATCTTCCAAATATCTGAATGACAGATATTTGCCGGATAAAGCAATTGATGTAATTGACGAGGCAGGTGCTTTTGTACGGTTGAAGGGAGAATCCAGAAGAAAAAAGATACACAGCTCTGATATTGAGAAAATTGTTGCCAAGATGGCTCGAATACCAACCCGGAGCGTTTCTACAAATGATAGATCCAGGCTGGAATTTCTTGATGAAAAGGTGCGGGCAAAAGTATTTGGCCAGGATTCAGCGATATCATCCCTTGTAACATCGATAAAACGATCAAGGGCTGGACTTGGCTCTCCTGAAAAACCAATCGGCTCTTTTCTGTTTACAGGACCAACCGGCGTCGGCAAGACCGAAGTTTCCAAACAGATCGCAGCCGTCCTTGGTGTTGAATTTATTCGCTTCGATATGAGCGAATATATGGAGAAGCATACGATTGCGAGGCTGATTGGCGCGCCTCCTGGATATATTGGTTTTGAGCAGGCAGGGCTTCTGACAGATAGTATACGTAAAAACCCGTACAGTGTGCTTCTGCTGGATGAAATTGAAAAAGCCCATCCTGATCTTTTCAACATTCTTCTTCAGATAATGGATCATGCCACCCTTACCGACAACAATGGTAAAAAGGCCGATTTTCGAAATGTGATTGTGATTATGACCTCCAATGCCGGAAGCAGAGAAATGAGCTCCCAAACCATTGGTTTTGGCGATCCTAAAGAGGGGGCTGGAAGTAAAGGAAGGAAGGCTATTGAAAGGTTTTTTAATCCGGAATTCAGGAACCGGCTTGATGCGATCATAACATTTAATTCTCTGACCCATGGAATTATGGAGAAAGTGGTAGAAAAGTTTATACTTGAATTGAAAGATCAGCTCTCAGCGAAAAAGATAGATCTTGAGCTTTCAGATCCGGCAAGGGCATGGCTTGCCCAAAAAGGATATGACCCGGACAATGGCGCAAGGCCCCTTGCGCGACTGATCCAGGTTGAAATCAAGGATAAACTTTCAGACGAAATCCTGTTCGGGAACCTCGCAAAAGGTGGAAAGGTTTTTATAGATTTTGAGAAAAATCAGCTCATGTTTTCTTATACCTGATACGGACTCAATTACATGACGATTTTTCTGCTTTCAGATAAAATTGCTTTTCCGCCCCCATATCTTGCCGAAAAGGAAGGTTTACTTGCAATCGGCGGTGACCTGTGCGAGAAACGCCTGTTGCTTGCATATCAGATGGGGATCTTCCCCTGGTATTCAGAAAATGAGCCGATCATGTGGTGGGCCCCCGATCCCCGCCTTGTTCTTTACCCCGGTGAAATTATCATTTCAAGCAGTCTTAAAAAGATTATCAGGAAAAAGGTTTTTCAGATCACAATAGACACGGCTTTTGAGAGAGTGATCAGATCATGTGCGAAAATAAGAACCGAAAACAATGAAGAAACCTGGATCGTTGAGGATATGATCGATGCATATTGCCGGCTTCACGAATCCGGATTTGCCCATTCATTCGAGGCATGGAAAGATGGAGAACTGGCAGGCGGTCTGTACGGTGTATCTCTTGGAAAATGTTTTTTCGGAGAATCCATGTTTTCCCATCAAAGCAATTCGTCGAAAGTCGCTACTGTATATCTTGTCGATTTTTTGCGGGAAAGATCATTTAAAATGATTGACTGCCAGGTTACGACGGATCATTTAATTCGTTCCGGTGCACGGGAGATTCCCCGGAAAACATTTTTAAAGGAACTGGCCTCGGCATTAAGATCGCCCACATTGAGAGGGAAGTGGAATGCAGATTCTTTTATTGACAATTGAAAATATCCCGTGCTACTCACGATTGAAAAATAGAAAACTGCAAGGTGGCCCCATCCGGGGCTGAAAAGGGAAGTCCGGTGAAAATCCGGCGCGGACCCGTCGCTGTGAGTGAGGACGAAACCCGCATACGCCACTGTATGGTGTCAGACGATTTCCGAAACCGTATGGGAAGGCGCGGGAAATAGAAAGATTCACGAGCCAGAAGACCTGCCGTGCAGTAATGACAATACTTGGTGGAAAAGGTAAATCCCCAGGCTGATCGACATCAGCGTGGGGATTTTTTTATTTTATGGCATTTGTCAAATTACCGTTTCGAATAGGAATATAATGATAACTGCCAGATATAAAGTATAAAGGGGAATTCGGGTATGGAAAAGACACAGGTAGAATATGCAGCAGAAGGGACAATCACGTCACAAATGAATGAAATCGCAAAAAAGGAAGGCCTTGATGCGGCATTGATTCTGGAGAGGGTTGCCGGGGGGCAGATTGTTATGCCTCTTAACAAAAATCGCCCGTGTGCTGTTGTGGGAATCGGTTTGGGACTTTCCACTAAAATCAATGCATCAGTCGGGACCTCAACCGATATTGCCGATATTGATGAGGAGGTTAAAAAGGCCGTTGCAGCTGAACGTGCCGGTGCAGATACGCTTATGGAGCTGTCTGTCGGAGGCGATCTGAATCGCGTCAGAAAAGAAGTCCTTTCCGCCGTAATTCTTCCGGTGGGCAATGTCCCGCTTTACCAGGCCTTTTGTGAGGCAGCCGATAAATATGGAGACCCAAACAGGCTGGACGAAGAGATGCTTTTCGATCTTATTGAGCGCCAGTGCGAGGACGGTATCAGCTTTATGGCTGTTCACTGCGGTATTAATCTCTACACAATTGATCGATTGGAAAAACAGGGATACCGATATGGCGGGCTGGTAAGCAAAGGCGGGGCATCCATGGCTGCCTGGATGAAGGCCAACAATAAAGAGAATCCGCTTTATGAAAGATTTGACAGGGTTGTTGAAATACTGAAAAAAAATGATGTGGTGCTGTCTCTTGGAAATGGTTTGCGTGCCGGATCAATTGCAGACTCCTTTGATCGTGCAATGATCCAGGAGCTTTTGATTAACTGTGAGCTGGCGGAAGAGGGAAGGCGCATGGGCTGCCAGATGATGGTTGAAGACCCGGGGCATGTGCCTATGGACGATATCGAGGCGAATATTGTCCTGCAGAAACGAATGAGCGGCAATGCCCCTTATTATATGCTGGGTCCTCTGCCGACCGATATCGGTGCAGCATACGATCATGTGGCGGCGGCAATCGGTGCGGCGCAGTCCGCGCGATACGGTGCGGATCTTGTGTGCTATATAACACCGGCAGAGCATCTTGCCCTTCCCAATACCAATGATGTTGTCGAAGGCGTGAAAGTTGCCCGGCTGGCCGCACACATTGGAGATCTTGGAAAACTTCCTGAAAAGACCAAACCGCGCGATATGGCTATGAGCAAGGCAAGACGCGACCTGGACTGGGAGGGTCAGTTTAAAAATGCCCTGTTTCCGGAAGATGCCATGAAAATACGGAATGAACGCTCGCCGGATTGTGATCCGAACGTCTGTACCATGTGCGGGGAGTTCTGCGCCAACAGGGCTTCCAATGAGATTTTTAAGGAAACCTTGGAGGGCAGTCGAAAAGCATAATGTGCAGCTATTATTATATTCAGAATCGTCTTGACAGAAATGCGATTCACGGAATATAATTTCATAATTTTATTTTGGGAATCCAGATACATCGCGGTAAATTCAAAACTGGATATATGAATATCCTGCCGGAATATCACAATAAACAAATAAATGAGGGATTAAAATGCTTCTGTTAAATCCAAAAAAATATCAGGATCGCAATTACCCTGATGAACGGTCAAAAGAAATAATGCTGAAAACCATTGAATGGTTTGAAAACAAAGGCCTGGAAAAAATAAAAGAGGATTACAGGTCTTGTGAATTTACCTATGATTTCGCGGAATTTGTGAAAAAGGAAAGAATTTTTGAAACTCTTTTCCTGCCCAGAGGCTACGGGGAGGAGGACCAGTATTACAGCACTTACAGGATGTATGAATTTTCCGAAATCTGCGGCTTTTACGGAACCGCATACTGGTACATGTATCATGTCTCGACCCTGGGGCTCGATCCGGTTTTTCTGGGCGACAATGAGGAATTCAAACACAAGGCCGTCCAAAAGCTGAGGGAAAATCCTCTTTGCGCGTTCGGGCTTTCGGAAAAGGAGCATGGGGCGGACATCTATTCGACTGACATGAAGCTATACCTCCAGGAAGACGGTACCTATCTGGCAAACGGAACCAAATACTATATCGGCAACGGTAATGAAGCCGGTATGGTTTCGGTCTTTGCTAAAATTGCCGATACCGATGAATATGTATTTTTTATTGTTGATTCAAAACATGAAAAATATGAATGTGTTCAGAATGTCATAAATGGGCAGCATTATGTTTCAGAATTCGCGCTCCATGATTATCCCATTACCGATGCGGAAATTACATCCCGGGGAAAAAAAGCCTGGGATGATATGCTGAATACGATCAATATCTGCAAATTCAATATCGGGTCCGGGGCCATCGGTATTGTTACCCATTCTTTTTATGAAGCCCTTAACCATGCAGCCCACAGGAATCTGTATGGTAAATATGTAACCGAATTCCCTCATGTTAAAAGACTGTTTCTGGATTCATTCTGCAGGCTGGCGGCAATGAAGCTTTTCGGGCTGCGTGCAACCGATTACCTGAGGGCTGCTTCACCGGATGACAAACGGTATCTTCTGTTTAATCCCATCATGAAAATGAAAGTTGCCATTCAGGGGGAAGAAGTCCATGAGATGTTGTGGGATATAATCTCTGCCCGCGGGTTTGAAAAGGATATGTATTTTGAACAGGCTGTGGTCGAATTGAAGGGGTTCCCGAAGCTTGAAGGAACACGGCATGTGAACATGGCGCTTATCGCAAAACTGATTCCGAGCTATTTCTTTAATGCAAAAGAGTTTCCGGAGGTTCCCAAGATGAATGGAGGGGAAAATGATGATTTCCTTTTCAGCCAGGGGCCTACAAAAGGATATGCCAAAATTCAGTTCCATGATTTCAGGAAGACCTACGGCACAAAAAACCTCCCGAATATAGAAGTTTTCAAGGAACAGATTAAGGTTTATGAGGAGTTCCTCATGGTTTCCGGGATGGAACTCGGAGATCAGATGCTGAATGACTTTGATTTTCTGCTGGCAGTGGGTGAAATATTCACTCTCGTTGCTTACGGTCAGCTAATCATTGAAAGCGCTGCCATCGAGAAAGTCGAAGATGAACTTCTGGATCTGATTTTTGATTTTATGGTCAGGGATTTTTCCAGATACGCTCTTGATATCTACTCTAGAAATTCAGCTACAGAGCAGCAGCAGCCGATATGTCTTAAAATGATCAAAAAACCTGTGGTCAATATGGAAAGATTCGAAAAGGTCCTGAAAGAGCATGTTTATTCATTGATTGACACCTATCAAATGAATCCGTAACAATTGTCCAATTGCCGGACAAAACTGCAAGGCGGGGTATCCACCCTGCCTTGTTTGATTTAAATCAAAATATGGAGCGAGAATGAAAATTTCAGCAATCCGGATTTTATACTGTCTGATATTTTTTTCTGTCATGGCTTCTGCACTTTCCGGCTGTTTTTATTTGAACAGGTATCAAAGAGACGGGAATATTGCGCTGCATTGTTTAAAAGAACCCGTGACAGTTATCCGAGATGAAAAAGGAATGCCCTACATTTATGCGAAAAATATTGATGATCTGATTACTGCACAGGGCTTTGTTACTGCTCAGGACAGGCTGTTCGTAATGGAGGTGATAAAACTTCTGGTAAAAGGGAGGCTTTCCGAACTCGGGGGGGATAAAACAAGAGAGCTCGATATCCGGTCGAGAACGATCGGATTCTACCGAAACGCAAAAAAACATGCGGCAATATTGCAGGAGGAAGACAAACAGTTCCTTCAGGCCTATGTAAACGGCGTTAATGCCTATATCGAAACACGAAAAGAGTATCATCCTCTGGAATTCAAGCTCACCGGCATAAAGCCTGAATTGTGGAACATCGAGGATTCCCTTGCGATAATGTACTACATGGGTTGGAACTCGGCGGCAAATCTCAGGGGTGAGATTATCGCACAGATGCTTATTGAGAAACTCGGCATTAAAAAGGCTCGGGAAATTTTTCCCCTGAACATAAATCCGGATGAAAACGGGATTCAGACCGATATGTTTATTACTTCCGTGCAGCCTGAAAATATAGGTCTTATCCGGGACAGATCGATTTTATCCTATGCCGCCTATGAAAGTTTTCACATCGGCAGCAACAACTGGGCAGTTAGCGGAATGTTTACCGAAAGCAAGATGCCCATTGTTGCAAACGACCCTCACCTGAAATCAAGTATTCTACCTGGGCCCTGGTATCCGAGCGGCCTGATATCTCCCGAAGGAAGAGCCGTGGGTGTAATGATTCCGGGCCTGCCCGGAATGGTGATCGGAAGGACAGATCATTTTGCAATCGGAGTGACAAACGCTTATGGCGACACTCAGGATCTTTATATTGAAACAGTTGATCCTGAAAATCCGGATAACTATCTGGAAGGGGATAAGTCCATCCCGTTTGAAATGATCCATGAGACAATAAAAATAAAAGACAGCAGCGCTGATTCCGGATATCGAGAGGAAAAAATTAAAATCCGTCTTACAAGAAGAGGCCCGGTTATGTCTCATGCGCTTAAAGGTTTAAAGACGGACAAAGTTGTTACCATGAGATGGTCGATTTTTGAGAGCATGAATCCGTCTCTGGGATTTACCGGGCTGCTGAAGAGCAAAACGGTTGATGATATACGTGAATCACTGCGGGATGTCACAACAACCGTGCTCAATTTCGTATTTGCAGATAAAAATGGGAATGTCGGCTGGCAGACAACCGGCAGACTTCCTGTCCGTTCCCAAGGGGAAGGCCTCATCCCGTATCCTGTAAAAGACGGCAGGGACAACTGGGAAAGGTGGATACCTTTTGAAGAGATGCCCGGCAGCTACAATCCGGAAAAAGGATGGGTCGGAACCTGCAACCATAAAACAATAACATCTGAATATCCTTACTACTACTCTTCACACCTTTCTCCTTCATACCGTTACCGGAGACTTAAGCAGTTGATACAAACTCCCGGCAGAAAAAATATTGATGACCACTGGCAGTTTCAGAGAGATACATTGAATCTTATGGCAAAGGATATTGCTCCGATTATGGCCCGGGCGCTGCAGCTCAATGACGACACGAAAGAGATGGGGAATGTTCTTGAAAGCTGGAATCATCACGATGATGCCGATCTCACCGGCCCGGCAGTTTTCCAATCCGTCTACCGGGAGTTTGCACTCCTTGTTTTCCAGGATGAAATCGGTGAAGATCTCACATTGACCATGCTTGAAACCTGGTATTTCTGGCAGGAAAGACTTGCCCATATGGTGTTGAGCGGCAAGTCTCAATGGTTTGACAATATCAACACAAAAGATAAAACAGAGACTCTCGATGATCTTTTTCATGAAGCAGCCCTTACGGCAAAAGAAAAACTGTCTGAAATTCTTGGTGATGACCTGTCGGAATGGAAGTGGGGAACGGTTCATCAAATGGAATTCGTCAGTCCGATCAGGCGAGACGGGTTCGGAAAGGGACTGCTGGGAGGCGGTTCGCATCCTGCCCCTGGTTCGGGTGAATCTCTTTACCGGGGATTATACAAATTCAGTGAACCTTACAATGTGCTGGTACCGGCATCGCTTAGAATGGTTACGGATCTTGGCGATGATGAAAAAATCCTTGCGGTTTTGTCGGGGGGAGTTTCCGCCCGTCTTTTTGATCCACATGTGAAGGACCAGGTTGAGCCTTACATGAACGGCGAGAAGCGTTACTGGTGGTTCAGTGATCAGGCCATCAAAGAACATAGTAAGTATGAGCTGGTTCTTCAACCGATTTCCAATCCATAAACGGCCCTTTTTGCCCTGCTCGGCGTTCTCCTCGGGTTTTCGGCTGCGGCGTACTGGAAGTACGCCTCACCGTAAACC
>JAQYVL010000122.1 GCA_030145525.1 Desulfobacterales bacterium | reverse complement strand
ATATATAGGGGGGTATGATAATTTTTTCCGAAAGAACCTATGTTTTTATTAACTCATAGTTCCTGCTCCCCAGGTCAAGTTTCTGGGCATAGTCAAGCTGTATTTCCCAGTCCACTTCTGGATAAAGTCCTCTGAATTTGTCTTCGCACTTTTCAAAATTCGTTTTTAAAGCTGAATCCATTTGACCCTGCTCAGCATTTACCAAATCTACCGCAGCCTGGTCAACGGCTACAGGATCAGTGGACGCTAAAATACCGATATCCGGGACAATGGGGCGATCAGCATGGCCGTAGCAATCACAAGCAGGGCTGATCTGTGTCAGAAAATTTAAAAACATACTCTTTGCCTTTTTTGCTTTGATCACACCCAGGGCATGCTCGATCATTTTCTTTTGAAATACCTCAGAAGTTACATTCCAGTTGATTTCTATTGCTGCATTGGGACAAATCGTTATACATTCAGCACAGCCGATACATTTTTCAGCTGCAATGATTGATTTTTTATTTTTAACGCAAATTGCATGTGCAGGACACATTTGGATGCACTTTTCACAGGCAACACATTTTTTTTCATTAACATGCGGTGAAATGTTTGAATGCTGCTTGAGTTTTCCCGGCCTGGAAGCACAGCCCATTCCGATATTTTTTAAGGCCCCTCCGAACCCGGGCAGTTCGTGTCCCTTAAAGTGCGCAACACCGATAAGGGCATCGGACTGCATTATGGCGGATGCAATTGAGACTTCAGATAAAATCTCACCGTCAACCTTGACAACCACGGTATCCTTGCCTCTCAAACCATCAGCAATGATTACTGGTGCAGCTACAGTTGTAAAATTAAACCCATGCGCAAGTGCAATTTTAAGATGTGAGACGGCTTCCCCGCGTTGGCCTCTGTATAGAGTATTTGTATCCGTTAAAAAAGGCCTGCCACCAAACTGGCAGACATTCTCAACGATGTCCCGGATGAATATCGGCCGGACAAAGGCGGTATTGCCCAGCTCGCCAAAGTGCATTTTAAGAGCAACCATATCGTTTTCTTTTATGATGGAAGCAGCTCCGCATTTACCCATAAGCCGCCGGATTTTTTTGCTCATATTTTTACTAAAGCTGGTTCGCATATCAGCAAAAAATACTTTTGACTTCATAACAAATTGTCCCCCAGGCCTTTTAAATATATATGAACATTAAAACTGGTATCTGAAGACCTTCCGGAACTTCCGGCTTCGGTTTCAACTGAGAACCGGGTTCCCCAGCATCGGCCGCTGAAATCAATTCCAAATTCAGTATCCATTTCATCATCATCACCGTTTTCATCTTCAAAAAGGTAATACCGTGCGTCAAAGAAAACATATAAAAAACGCGTCAGGCGAAATCTGCCTTTCACATCAAAGTTTTCGTATGTATTACGACCATAGCAGTATTGTAATTGAAGATATTCTTCTGTGCCGACCTTGCTCCAGTTGATAAGGGCAGTGTAATAACGTAAATTGTTATCATATGGGTTATAAAAAGCCTTTGTCTTAAGATAGATACTTTCGAAAATGCCCAAACGAAGCTCTCCAAATATGTCCGAGAAATCATCTTCCGGATCACCCTTGAGATACAGCCCCTGCTTTGGCCGACTGATATTAAAGGACTGTCCCAGCATAATGTAACCGATTTCGAGTTCTTCAAGATCTTCCCTGTCACCGGCAATAAGACCTGTAAAACGGTTTTTTATATAATAACCAAGGCTGTGTCGCCTGAAAAATCTTTCCGGAATGTCAAATTCCGGAAAATCTTCTTGATCGTTATAAGGCACGTTTTCATATAAGATACCGGGTTCAATTGCATGTTTCAGCTTTCGTATCCGACTCTGCTTATTTTCAAATATCCTTAAGAATGTAGTCGACAGTTCTGCGCGAAGACTCGGGAACAGCCCTTCCTTATCAAGCCCCTTTTCACGGTGCAAATTAAAATAAGAGATCCCTCGCATACCAATCTCAGGAGTAAACTGCAGCCAGCCTTCCCAATTGATCGGCCACGAAATTTTGGGAAAGATATCAACGCGGTGACCCGTTTGACCTTCTTCCCTCCAGAAAAAATCATAAGAAGAGCCAAACTGATAAATCAAAGATGTTCCCCAAAGAGGCTGCGGCATACCTGAAAAGTAGACCTGGGGAAGTCGCTGAAGAACATTAGGATCGTTGTGCGTAAGATTTTTGTAAAGAATGCCGTTTACCAGCAGATTATAGAAATCCCAGTTTTTGTTAAAAAACAGAACGGACTCGTCCTTTTCTCTGGAGCCGATATTTGTTTTACTTGCCGTACTTTTTGAGCGCCGTACTTCTTCCCTGTAATCACCGTAGAATTCCCGGTCAGTGATATAGGACATCTGAGCCTTAGCGTAAAAGTCGCTTGAGAAATAATGCTCACCTTCAAAGTTCAGATAACCCCTTTCCGGATCCCTGTCTCTAATGTCACGATATTCGTGGTCAAAATATCTGTTGCGCTCGTCTGCAAAATAGCCGTACATCTTTCCCCAGGAATCTTCCTTGAGCTTAAACCTGTATTCCAGACCTGTTCCCAGACCTTTTTTGGTTGCAGCATCAAGCCATATTGTCGCATCTGTGCTTTCCGATATGGCCCAGAAGAATGAATTGTCTAAACGAGTACCTTCACTGCTTGAGCGGGAGAAATCAGGAGACAAAAAGCCGGACTGCCTTTTTGCCTTCACCGGGAAAATAATATATGGTAAATACATTACCGGAATATTTTTTATTCTGAACATGCTGTTTCGAATCCGGGCATAACCTTCAATGGTGACATCGATATTTTCGGCATCTATCCTCCAGGCCGGGTTTTCACCGTCACATGTTGTTATTGTACCGTCTTTTACCATATATTTATCAGGTCCGAGTTTGGCTATCTCTCGGCCCTGAATATTCAGGTTTTCCTGTGTGATAATAATTTTAGCCGTATGCATATAGCCAATCTGTGAATCAAGATTTATGTTGAATGAATCACAGTAAATAGTGTCCCCACCCTGAACAAGGACAACATTGCCCCGAGCCTCGGTATCTTTTGTTAAGAGATTAATACGTATATATTCAGACGTGAGGGTCCGGTTTAGCTGAGTGATTTCAACATTTTCTTTGGCAGTAAGATATCCGTTCTTTCTATCGTAATCCATATGAACAGCTTTGATATTTACAGGCACATCTTCATAATCAGCATTCAAAGAAGATATTTTTTCTGCCGAAGCAGAATCTGCTGATAATAACAGGATTAATAAAGCCGCTAAGATTAATAATCGTTTCAACATGTCTAATAAAAACCCTACATTGGAATCCGGCCGCTTGAATTTGATCCGGATTTTTTGAGATACTCACGTATCTCACCCACAACAAACAGTGAACCTGTCACGCAGATTAGATCTTTTTTTGATGACAGGTTTAAAGCTTTCATGAATGCCCGGGTTGAATTTTCAACCCAAAATACTTTTTTAATGTCAGAAAAGCTAATATATTTTTGGAGATTTTCTTTTTTTGCCGCTCGTTCCATCTGCGGTCGGCAGAATATAACTGCATATGCTGAAGGAGTTAAAAAGTTAATCATTTTGAAGATATCCTTATCCTCCATGACTCCTAATAAAAGTACAAGGCGTTCATACTTAAAATTATTTTCAAGCGCTCTCCGGCATGATTTCCATGCATCCGGGTTATGGGCTCCATCCAAGATAATGGTCGGATTTTTTTTTATAACCTCTAATCTTCCCGGCCATGCGGTTTGTCTGATTCCCGCAGTAACCTCTTCGGGCTTGATGGGATAACCTTTCTTTTGCAACAACTCTGATGCAGCAATCGCCATGGATGCATTTCGGATCTGGTGGTCGCCAATAAGCCCGCATTGCAGGCCTTTGAATTCAGATTTTAAACCTTTGTAATTGAAGCACTGAATAAAATTCGCCTCGTCGGCGACGGGTAAAGTTTTTAGGGTAGGGTTTGTAACATTTTTTGCTTGTAAATTAATTCTGCATCTGATTTGACTGCCCAGCTGGTAAAGCGGAGCATTTGCGCTTTGACATGTTTGCCTGATAAATTTCTTAATCTTGGGCTGTTGTACTCCGCATATAACCGGAACTCCCCGCTTAATGATGCCTGCTTTTTCACGTGCAATTTCTGATAGGGTTCTGCCAAGGTATATTTGATGTTCCAGGCTGATCGACGTGATGATCGAAGTAAGCGGCTTAATCACATTTGTTGCATCAAATCTTCCACCCATGCCGACTTCAACAATAACCGGGTCAGCTTCTTGCTCCTCGAAATACTTAAATGCCAGGGCGGTTACAAACTCAAAAAAGGTTATATTAAGGATTGAATGCTTTTTACAAAGGCGCTTGATTTCCTCTGTAAGAAAGACAACCCGCATTCTTTCTATGGGTTGATCATTTATCCTGATACGTTCCGTAAAATCAATCAGGTGCGGTGAGCTGTAGAAGCCTGCTTTATAACCGCTTTGTTTCAGAATGGAAAGAAGAAATGCAGC
>JAQYVL010000121.1 GCA_030145525.1 Desulfobacterales bacterium | reverse complement strand
CATTTTCCGGTATCCGACTGGGTTACCATGAGTTATATGTACGAAAAACTTATAAACCACGACGGAAGATTTAAAGCCTCTGTGCCATGGCTGGCAGAATCCTGGGAGTATCTGGACCCGCTCACTGTTCTTATGAAGCTGAGAAAAGGAGTGAAGTTTCATGACGGAACCGTTTTTAATGCCAATAGTCTCAAATATCAGATCAGCTGGATCATGGACCCGAACAATGGTGCCTGGACCAAGGCATGGCTGAAGCCGTTGAAGTCGGTTGAAGTCATCGATGAATATACGGTAAAGTGGCATTTTAAAAAACCCTGGGGGGCCTTTGTCGGAACCATGGCAAGTGTTCCCGGTATGATGATTTCAGCTAAAGCCCTTAAGGCAGATGCGGCATTGACGGAAACGAAAATGTTGAAACGCCGGATTATCGGTGCAAGGCGAACTGCGGAGAAAGCGGAAAAGAAAGCGGAAAAACTGAGGAAAAAAGGAGGGGAAAAGGCCAAGGCCGCTGCTGTTGAGGTAAAAAAAGCAAGGAAGGCGGTAATCGAGATCGAAACCCGTCTGAAGGGGCTTGCGGTGCTGACCCGGGATGCGAAGTCCCTGGATACACATCCGGTGGGAACCGGGCAGTTTATGCTGGAAAAGGCTAATCCTGGAAATTCCATAAGACTGAAACGGAATCCGGAGTGGTGGTATGGAAAAACGATCGGCCACCCGAATATGCCTTATTTTGATGGTGTCTACGTTTCGGTTATACCGGATCCGTCTATCCGGGTTGCGTCCCTGAAAGCTGGCAAACTCGACACTATACAAATTAAAGCCGTCCAGTATAGATTGGTTCGCGATGATGTCCGGTTTAATACACTCGTCGCCCCATTAAATTGGTCGATATACATGATGATCAATCAGTCTTCCGGACCGCTGAAAGATATTCGGGTGCGGAAGGCCATTTCACATGCAATTGATCGCGAAGCCCTGGTGAAGGGGACACAATTCGGACTGGGAAGAGTAGCGACCTGCATCTTTCCTTCAGGGCACTGGGCCCGCAATCCGGATTTAAAGCCTGTACATTATGATCCGGAGTTGTCGAAAAAACTTCTCGCGGAGGCAGGTTATGCCGACGGTCTGAAATTAAAGGGTTTTGCAGGAAATCTCACGGAGTCTCGGGCTGTCACGGTAGCCATCAAGGCCATGCTTGAGAAAGTGGGAGTCCAGTGGAAGGTGACGAGTCTGGATGTCGCAGCCATGGCGGAACCGTTCACGAAGCTCGATTATGACATCGCCGTGGGGATGTGGCCGTGGGTTTATGAACCGGATATGATACTCACTACACTGTATCATCCGGATGGCATGTTGAACTATGGCCGAAATCGAAATGAAGAAGCCATTGCCCTGATCGAAGCAGGTCGTCAGGAAACAGACGAAGCTGAAAGGACGAAAATCTACCGAAAGCTTGAGAAGGTCCTCATGGATAACTATGAAGATATCTGGCTCTGGTATCCGTTAACCATCCATGCCTCCAGTATGAATCTCAGGGGGATTGATCCGGAAATACTAAGAGACGAGGGTGAGGGATATTGGTTTTCTCATCCCATGTGGTTCTATGAGGGACGTCCATAAACATATTTGAAACCTGCAATTTTTTATGACTAAAAGAAGGGTATTCATGAAGAACCTATCGGTAATGTTTTTTTTATTACTGTGCTTAATTGTCTTTTCCGCATGCTCGTCTCAACCTCCTGCAATAAAATCAAAGGGCTGACTAATTGGGTCAAGCCCTTTTTTTGTTTACTCCGGTTATCAAAGTTGTTTTACGGTGGATCTGAAAAAAACAGGAGAAAAAATTTGCAGTATTCTCAATTTTTTACTTGCCGGAATTTTTTTGTTTGATGTTTTGTAGCTCGTACGGGTGGTGAGCGACGATGCCTCACATGTTGGCGCTCCTGAATACAGAATGACTAGATTGATATCTAATGTCCTAACGCCCCAGGGCTATGACATGATCCTGGTACTTGGACTCGAGGTCAGACGCCGCTCACCTGTCGAAAACCGTATCATATAATTATTCTTCTGTCTGCTTTTTTTTCTGAGAAAATTTATCCTTGACATCATATTCCATATCGTAGCATATCAAATACTATACGCCATACATTATCAATCGCATAAATATAACACGATTAAATCGCTCCCATGATTTTATTAAGCTCGGATAAAATTACTACAATCAGGTGAGGAAAGATCTTATGAACCCGTACCTTGCACATTTCAATTTGAGTAAAGAGCCATTCATGGAGATCCATGAGGACACCCCGAAGGATATTTTGTCTGAAAGCGACACGGAGGCTTATATAAATAAGCGCCTGACCGGAGCTGGAGTACAGGAAAAGATTTTCCATGAGAACGCCATTCGAAAGATATACTCTTATTCCCAGGGTGACCCCAAACTGATCAACGAAATCTGCAGTTATGCCCTGCAGCGCACCTATTTTATCAATGAAAAATCAGTTCATGAAGATCTTCTCACTGATTGTCTGGAATTGCTTCTTGAATCCAAACCGCCTGATACCTACCAGGATGACAAGAGGAGGCACAAACGATTAAGTACAGACTTTCCCGGAACTTTTCACATACAGGGGACAAAAACAAGAGGTACCCTGACTGTTTCAAATATTTCCCATTCAGGAATTATGATAACGCTTAACCGGCAGAGGTTGCTCAAAAACAAGGACAGGGTAAGTGTTTCCTTTAAATTGGACAACGAAAAACAGTCGGATATCAGAACTGTCGTGATTGTACGTCATACATTTGGCTTTTATGCCGGCTGTGTTTTCAACTATCTGGACAGTAATGAATATAATCAGTATATTGATGATGTTGTAGAACGCCGGAATAAGCATTATCAAAAACACGGATTTTTCCCGGAGTAAACTGCCGCAGATTGTTCACAAACATTTACTGCAATTCGAGCCAATTCCAGAATACCGCGATTTACTTTTCTATTTAACGTGAATGCTGATTTGTTTCCCTTTCACTTGATTTTAAAATCATTTTTTTGAATAAGGGAAGGGTTT
This sequence comes from Desulfobacterales bacterium, assembly GCA_030145525.1. Taxonomy (GTDB): domain Bacteria; phylum Desulfobacterota; class Desulfobacteria; order Desulfobacterales; family SURF-7; genus JAQYVL01. Next base: position 1,678 of record JAQYVL010000121.1, on the reverse strand, counting down.
TATCTTTAGGGAATTTTTTAATTGCAGCATTTAAAATACGAACCGATCCTTTTTTATCGCCAAGCAGTGACAAGACCTCTGCATAATCTTGTATGAGATCAATATTATCGGGCTCTCTTTCATATTGTTTTTCATATATTTTGAGCGCCTCCTCATAGCACTCCTTTGCTTTCTGATCTTGTTCTAATGCGACATATACCATTCCTTTGCTCATCCATGCCGGTGCGAACTCAGGATCTATTTTTGTCGTCTCCTGAAGAAGCAATAAGGCTTTGGCGTGCTTTCTTTCAAAAGAGGCCTTGGTGGCCTCCAGCCAGATTTTTTTGGCTTTACTCGTGTTGTGATAAACACAAGAGGTTGCAATTAAAAGAAAAAGAAGTGTCGAAATTGATTTTTTCATAAGGCAGTAAGCAAATCTGTATATTCCAATTTTCCATCACTCCCCTGCAGTAGATTTCGTCTCAATTTCATTTCAAAGCAGCCTTTCATTATCATCTCTCAGGGCTATCGGAGGTGCAAGAATCTCATGCCAGATCACGGCCCTTTGAAGATTCTCGGGCAAGCGGGTTTTACAAATTTTCATCTTCTTTTTAGCCTTTTTAGCAACGCTTTCCGCCTCAGATTTTTGGGATAAAACTTCTTCCGCCCCTCCTTCTTCTTCCTCATCCAGAAGGGTGTCCAGCTGAGGGATATCAATCCCTTCTTTTTTTTCCCGTACAATCTCCGTGGGCTTGATTTCCGGCTCGTCTCTTTTAACGGTCTTCTGATGCTTTTGATCTGATTGTTCGAAACTTCTCCCAACAGAATCAACCTGATCTTTCAGCTGCTTTGCAATCCCTTGAATAATATTTTTCAAGCTGTATGTTTCTTGCGTGGGCGCTTCTTTCTGAGGCTTTTTTTTCTTTCCGAAAAGAGACAGCAAATAAACACCCAGGATAATGAACGGCAAAATTTTCTCAAAATCCATCGAATGATCCTCGTTACTCTTCGGTTTTTGTACTTGAATCAGATGAACCGATTTTATCCCTCATCTGCGTATCCGCCATAATATTCTTCATTCTGTAGTAATCCATTATTCCCATATTCCCGCTTTTAAACGCCTCAGCCATTGCCAAAGGAATTTTGGATTCCGCTTCAACGACTTTTGCCCGCATCTCCTCCACCTTCGCCCTCATCTCCTGCTCTCTTGCATATGCCATCGCTCTTCGCTCTTCCGCTTTTGCCTGGGCGATTTTCTTATCGGCTTCAGCCCGGTCTGTTTCAAGTTCAGCGCCGATATTTTTCCCCACATCAACATCTGCGATATCAATCGAAAGAATTTCATAGGCTGTTCCCGAGTCCAGGCCTTTTTCAAGAACGGTTCTGGAAATCAGATCCGGACTCTCGAGAACCTGCTTGTGTGTCTGGGCAGAACCGATTGTCGTAACAATTCCTTCACCAACCCTTGCAAGAATTGTCTCTGCGCCTGCCCCGCCCACAAGCCTGTCAATATTAGCCCGGACCGTAACCCTTGAGATTGCCTTCAGCTGAATTCCATCCTTTGCCATAGCAGCCACCAAAGGCGTCTCGATTACTTTTGGATTCACACTCATCTGAACCGCCTCGAGAACATCTCTGCCTGCCAGATCTATTGCGGCAGAACGGTTAAAGGGAAGGTCAATATTCGCTTTATCAGCAG
>JAQYVL010000120.1 GCA_030145525.1 Desulfobacterales bacterium | reverse complement strand
CGAATATGAATCTGCCCTGGTGGAAGCCAAAAAGGCGCAGAAAGTATATGACCAATTCCCGGAAGCCCTGTCCGAAGAATATTTTACACGGGCGCTCATAGCTCTCTGTTATGAAAATTTGAATGAATATAACGATGCGTATATCGCCTATAAGAAACTGGCAGAGAGTATGACCAATCCGTCCATTGTCAGGCCGGATATTGACAGGCTTGCCGGAATGCTTGGTTTTGACGATGAAATTTCCGATACGCCTAAAATCGTTTACACGGCTGCAGATTCTGCTGAATTGGTATTGTTCGTCAGTCTGGGCAAAGGACCGGTGAAGATTTCCGGCAATATCGTTCTCCCTCCGGGCATCCGGTTTTCATTCCCGCGTTATAAGAAGCAGGATGAAAAAGTCGGCAGAGCGGAAGTGTTTGTTTTTGAAAGCCGAAAGCAGGTGATTTCTGTGGAGACAGATGTTGTGGGGGTTGCCGGGAACTCTCTTGATGAGAGGGCAAAGGCGATTTATCTCAAAGAGGCCGCAAGATTAGCTGTAAAAGAAGTAATCATCAGAGAAGCTGGAAAAGACCGGGATAATATCGTAACTGTACTGCTGCGACTTGCTTTTATGCTCATGGAGGAGCCGGATACCCGAAGCTGGCAGACGCTGCCGGCAAAACTTTCTCTTGTAAAGCTGCCTCTTGAGCCCGGAGCCCATAAGATAAGAGTGCAAATAAGAGGAAACGGTTCTGTGAAAGATATTGACCTCCCTGAAATTGAGTTTTATAGAGGCCAGAGAGTTTTTTACTCCGTGCGTGCTAGCGGCGGGAGTGTTTCCGAGCAGGGGAGGAAAAAGCCGGAAATGGGTTCCGAAAGCAGCGAATTGCTCAATTGAATAAGGCAGCGATCCGCCTCTCATTGAAACTGAAAGGGCGGGATGGGAAAAGTAATGGATTTGAAACATAATGTGATCCCGGATCATGTCAAAAAAATTCATCTTACTGCTGTATGCGGAACGGCAATGGGGGCGCTTGCATGCATGCTCAAGGAAATGGGATATGAGGTAACCGGATCGGATCATAAAGTGTATCCGCCCATGAGCGATTTTCTTATGGAGAAAGGGATCCAAATTTTTGATGGGTTTAACGGCGATAACCTTGAATATGGTCCTGATCTGGTTGTCATAGGGAATGCGGTTTCAAAGAATAACCCGGAAGCTGTAAAAACCCGTGAAATGGGGCTGCCTTTTTGCTCCATGCCTCAGGCAGTCAACCGGTTTGCTGCAAATGGCAGAAAATCTGTCCTTGTAACCGGTACCCACGGAAAAACGACGACTTCCTCCATGATGGCCTGGATTCTTTACGAAGCCGACCTTGACCCCGGGTTTATGATAGGCGGAATTCTGAAAAATTTTAACAGCAACTACCGCCTTGGCAATGGACCATATATGGCAATCGAAGGGGATGAATATGATACCGCCTTTTTTGACAAGGAACCCAAGTTTCTCCACTATGATCCTCATATTGCCATACTGACAAGTGTTGAATTTGACCATGCCGACATCTTTAAAGATTTTGAACATGTTCGGAGCGCATTTGACAAGTTCATATCCGGAATTTCAGAGAGGAGCACGCTGATTGCCTATGATGGAGACAGGGCGGTTCAGGATCTGATTCAGAACCGCAGATGCCGTATCCTGACATATGGCAAAAACAGGGACTCTATATGGCGCCTCGGAAACGTTAGTGTTGATCCGCCCTGGAGTATTTTTGACGTGGAGCATAACGGCAAAAGTTTTGGGACTTTAAGAACCGGTTTAATGGGAGAGCATAATCTGTTGAACGCACTTTCCGTAATTGCAGCATCCGATAGCCTGGGCATTGAGCGGGGCATTATTCAACGCGCTTTTGAAAATTTTAAAAATGTCAAAAGACGCCAGGAAATTCGGGGTGTCAAAAACGGAATAACTGTCATGGATGATTTTGCCCATCATCCCACAGCTGTGCGGGAAACCATAAAAGCAGTAAAGCCCTTCTACCCTGAGGGACGTCTGATCGCTGTGTTTGAGCCGAGAACAAATACCAGCATGCGCAATGTTTTTCAGGATATTTATCCTTCCTCCTTTGATCATGCCGATGTCATCTGTATACGCAAACCGCCTCTTCTTGAAAAAATACCGGAAGGAGAACGTTTCTCATCCGGCAAACTGGTTGAGGATTTGAAAAAAAGGAACAGGGATGCCTATTATTTTCCGGATACAGACGCAATGCTTGAATTTTTAGTTCAAACCGCAGCAGAAGGGGATGTGGTTCTGATCATGTCCAACGGTGGTTTTGACAATATTCACAAGAGACTTTTGGAAGCGCTTTGAAGTTTTTATACAAAAAACGAATAATTTTGTTCTGGAGCCTCTCGTTTCTTTTAATTTTCAGCAGTACACTGCACGTAAATAATGCAAGTGCTGAAACGAAGAAGGGAGGCAGTCGGCCCTTAAACATTTTATGCCTTGGCGACTCGATTACGCAATCGGCCGATGTGTATTGCGGTTATCGCTATCCGCTTTGGAAAAAGCTTGTGGATCTGGGTATTGAATTTGATTTTGTAGGATCCATGAAGGAACGTTATTTCGAAGATCCTTCCGGTCAATGCCCGGATTACAAGGGAAGAAAATTTGACCGTGATCATGAAGGGCACTGGGGATGGCAGGCAGACCATATATTAGGAACTCAAAAAGATTTTCCTGAAGGAAGCGGCAGCGGAAATCTGCCAGTCTGGCTGAAGGAGTATACTCCGGATATTGTACTTCTGCACCTGGGGCATAATGATGCCGGCATGGGAGAAACCACGAAGCAAATGGCAAACGAGCTTGAACAGGTCATTTTGATTCTGCGGAAAGACAATCCGAATGTTTCGATCCTTCTCGCCAAAGTGATTCCTACGGCGAAACCGCTATGGAATAGCCGCCTTGCTGTTCTGAATGCGGAAATTGATGGAATCGCAGGAAAAATGAGTATCCCTGCATCCAGAGTAATTGTCGTTGACTTTACAAAGGGGTTCAATCCGATAGAGGATACTTTTGACAGAACTCATCCGAACAGTATGGGTTCTGAAAAAATGGCACAGAAGTGGTTTGAGGGGATAGTGGATCTTTTAAAAAAAGAGTAGGAGGCTATATTTTTCATTATAGTCGTTGTCATAATAATTTTCAGATTCAAGCGTTATATTAGCGATCAAGCGGCCTCATCGTTCGTTAATTCCGGCATTTGGAGGGTTCTGTCATTTGCTCCGCTAAATTTGAAAAACTCGGTCGCAAGCTCCCTCAGACAGTTTCAAATTTGACGCTGTGCTTCATGAAGAACCCTTTCCAAATGACCTCAATAGACTTCACTCAGAGGCTGCTTGATCACATTTTCAATCGGAATATATTTATGACAATAGATAGAAAAAATTACAGGCCAGGTTATATCTCCTGACCTGCAATGACCGTTTGCGATCGGCAAAATTCTGTCAATCCGGAGTGGACTGAATCAAAGCTCCTCCTCTTTAAGGCGAACCAAAAGGACCGGTATTTTTGAACGGCGCAGCACTCTCTGGGAGGTGCTCCCAATCATGGCATCCACAAAACTTCCATGCCCTTTGGAACCCATTACAATGATATCGCAGTTGCATTTTTCAGCACAACGCAGAATCTCTTCAACCGGGTTTCCGCTTGCCACAATGACTTCATCCATTTGAACGGGCTCATCACAGAATTTTTCTTTAACATCCTGACAAAAATGATCCAGAACCTGTTGAGCCGGCACATTGCCCCTCTTTTTGCCTATCAGCGCTTCTCTTGCTTCATCAAAATGCTCTTTTTTGATCTTTTCCCATTTATCATGGTCAATATAACCAAGAACACCGGAGTAGACATCGGGATTGTCAATTACGGCATGAACGATTGTTATACTGGCATCATAATGCTTTGCGAGGCTTACGGCGTAAGCAAAAGATTTTCTGGCATAATCAGAAAGGTCTGTTGCGTAGAGAATTTTTTTAATTGTAACTTCCGGATACATTTTTTTCCTTTCTTTTTTTGGGTAGAACGCAGAATCAAAACAAACGTTACCTGCGAAGTTCAAATTATCCCATCATTTTTCCTATATGACAATCACATTTGCCGCATCAACCTTAAAATCATCCCGCAGAACGCGTGACAACGGTTTCTCAGAGATCGTCTTTGGAAGCTTTTCAACGATTTGAAAATAGGAAGGGACAGCGTTTTTTTCGAGTTCAGAATAACAGGCTTTTTTAATCCCCTCCACATCGATCTGTTTTCCTTCAAAGGGTGCAATTGCAGCCACAAGATCGCTTTCACCGGGAGCTCCGGATGCCGCTTTGATGCCGTAAACACATACTTCAGAAACCGTTTGATTTTCGCCAATTATTTTTTCCACAAGATCCGGCTGGATAAAATCTCCCTGTCTGCGGAGGCCTCCTCCTTTTCGGAAATCAAAATAGAAAAATCCTTCATTATCCTGGTGACAAATGTCTCCGCTCCTCAGCCATCCTCCTCTGGTTTTCTTTTTTGATTCCTCTTCCCTGCCAAAGTATTCAACCTCGGTTTCTCCTGTTTTCATCCTGCTTATCAGCTCGCCGCGCTCCCCCGGCTTTACCTCATTATCATTTTCGTCAACACTTTTCATTTCCATCAGGTTCTCTATCGGTTTGCCAAAGGAGCCTACAGGGCCTGATCCCGGTGGGTTATGCGCGAGGCCGCCTTCAACGGCAGCATACCATTCATGAATTTTGACATTAAATCTTGTCTCAAATGCTTTCCATATAGCGGCAGGTGTCCCTGCGCTGATTACCTTCCGCACCGGATTGTCTTTATCATTGTCAAAAGCCGGTTCATTATAGATTCCGGACATCATTCCCCCCAGCAGCGAATAAGTGGTGCAGCCGTATTCTCTACAGATATCCCAGATTCTGCTTTTTGTGAAACGTTCGCTGATAACACCGTGCAGCCCTTTGGCAAGCACCGGGAATAGTGTGACAGACTGGGCGTTTCCGTGGGTCATGGATAAACCGGTATACGGAATTTCATCCGGCTGATACTGCCAGATCAAATCTGCCAAAAAACCATAAGTCATATAACGATCCGCCTTCAGCACAACGCCCTTCGGATCTCCTGTTGTGCCGGATGTGTGAATAATCTGGGCAGGTGCACTGAAATCAAGGGGAACCGCTTTGTCCGGCAAATCGGTATTCCCGCTTTCAAGAATATCATTTAATACCGGAAAGTTCCGGGCGATAGGTATGTTGTGATGCGGTTTATAGCAGACCCCTAAAAGCGGAACATCTTTTATTTCATCTTTTATTTCTGAAAGGTTGTCGATAAATTCATCACCGATAATAATCCCTTTTGATTTGGTGTTATTAATCTGGAAGGCCAGCTTTCTTCCTTTGGATCTGGGATCAACCGGTACGGATATCGCCCCGATTGAAAGAGCTGCAAACATGGCATATAGGAATTCCGGGTGATTTCGCAGCATGATCACAAATGTATCGCCTTTTCCAATGCCGGCCTTTAAAAGAGCATGTGAAACCCGGTTCGTGTTTTCATAGATGGTTTTATAGGTTATGGTTTCATCGCTGCCGTCGTCATTGATAAATGTGAGGACTTCTTTTTCCGGCTCAGGGGCGGTCAGACCTAGGCATTGGAAGATGGGAAGATTTTCAATTGTACTTGACATGCTTTCTCCTCTGAACCGAATAATAACCTTGTATAACGATTAAACAGCTGATTGCGGCGTACTTCGTAAAACTTATTTTCATGACGATGCTGTCAGCAGATGCGTTTTACAATTTACTGCACAGCCTGAGGGTGGAGCGAATAAGGGCACTCTATGATGATTGAAGAAGTGCCCTTTCGAGTTTCAGCGGGTAATTACACAACTGTGACATTCGCCGCCACAGGACCTTTTTGTCCTTCTTCGATATCAAAGGTGACCCGATCGCCTTCATTCAGAGATTTGAAGCCGGTAGCGTTGATCGATGAATGATGGACAAATACATCCGGCCCCTCGCCTTCCTGCTCAATGAAGCCGTACCCTTTACTGTCGTTAAACCATTTTACAATTCCATTAGCCATGACATGTTCTCCTTTTTTAAAAAAATTATCGTTTCAAACCTTATGTTTCTATATTTGATAGACGTTCTTTCATCAGGGGGAAACAATCTCTATTAACCGGATTACTGAAGTCAAACACCCTGATTCATCCTAAATTATATATAAAACGTTAACGAAAAAAGAGGTAAGTTCAAGAGGGTGGTTCAGCAGCTGTCTTAAAATGCGGTATCATCCAATTTCAGCGTCATAGCCGGGAGGTCAATTTTTGAAATATTTTGATATGCTTTTTCGTTTGTCTTTTCAGCTCTTTCTTGAATTAGAACCCTGTTTTCACTTTTGAGAGTACTTCCATTAAATCGAAAAAAGCGAATGGATTTGACTTTTTTCCTTTTCGAAACGTTCAGGTTGACTTGGTTATTATAGAAGGTCAGGTTTGTCAAGGATTTGATTGATCTGGTCCGTTGTTTTGATTAGCACACTGTTTTCAGGCTGTGCCATAAGTCCATTCTCTATTCTAAATAATCTTTAAATAATCGATGAACGGTCTGGGCGTGCCATTTGCCGCGGTTTGTAAAGGTGGGGATTTTTTCATTCTTCAGGTATTGTGCTATTTCTTCATAGGTTTTGTTTTTTTCGCGCATTTTAATAATGATGCCCCTCACTTTCCGGTGAAGCGGATCACTTGATTTTTTGGATTTTTTTCTTTGGGCGGCACCATGGAAATTTAACTTAATATTGTGTTTTCCCGATATGATATGTTCAGTCAGGTTGCAAAAAGCATCTGCAAATTTCATTTCAGCTTCGGCGATTATTTCCTGATTTTTTGCAGATTTTTCCAGATAGGTTTTAATCGACGGCGAAATTTTACGAATCAGTTCCGGAACAGAGGGGGAAGAATTTTTCGTTCTGGCTTTTTGATTGCGATTATCTCTTTTATTCGGAAATGATGTTTTATACGGAAATGATGTCTGCTTGTTATAGGCGTTCATACTGTTTCCTCAGGAGGGTTAAAGATTATGAAAAAATAATATTTTTAATATAACCCATTGTCAAGCCAAATAATTCAGCCAGATAGTTCAGAAGTGATCGTGAGCCATTTGGTCTGAGCACATGAAACAGTTTAACGTGCCGATTACCCGGCTGATATTATAGAAAAAACAAAACACAGTTCGACAATGCCGAAAACAGACACGGCAATTCCGGAAAATTTTTTATTTTTTCAGATTATACCCGGATGTCAACAGGATAAGGTTTTCCAGTTTTTCAACCCCGATTCTCAGTTTGTCCGGTGATTACATTTTTCGGAAGCCTGTTGGTTAAAATATCAACAGCTTCTTCTGCTATCCCTCTTTGCCCAGTCTCATCGATGTGATGATCAGCATGGGGCCCGCGAACAGTGCCTTGCCGATAAAATACAGGCCGATGCCGACTGCAAGCGGTTCATCGGGATCAAATTGGGTGTTGACGAGAATCCAGACCCCTGCGGCCATACAGAACAGGAATGTAAGCATTCCCGCAACAGCACCTATACGTGTGATTTTTTTCTCCTTCACAGATCTCTCCTTTCAACACAAACGGTTGCAATTTGTATTAATGTTGACAGAGGCTGTTTATCAAGATAAAAACTGATTTGTTTCCTTCTGTGATCAACAAAACTTAAACAATGGCACTGACGTGCTCACTTCATTTTGGTTTCACCTGTAAAACAGATCGCACTCATATCCTGCTTGCGGGATTTTACGGGTGGCAGTTTACTCACGGCAATCCATATGGTGGTTATGACCGTGATCTTTCACGCCCGGCAGCAATTGCAGCATGTGCACCGGTAATTTGGCGGATCTCGGGTGTACTGGAAGACGTGTAGTCAGGGGTTGGCTGTAAATGTCTACTGCATATATTTTTATTAACAAGTATCTGATTTGCTAACACAAGCAATCAATATAAACAAGTGAAAAAAATCATTATCGTTTGACTGAAAAACTCCCTGCATTGAAGGAAAATCGAAATCGCTCACAGGGGCGGATAAGCATTTGTTTCGGAAGGGTGTTATCTGTAACAACTGTTCTCGTCGTCTTTGTTTTGTGATACAACCTTGTATCATGAATTGTTCTGAGACGGGAGGGAATGCAATAATATGTTGTATATTCGGATTGTAAGAGGTTTTATTGTATATTCTTTTCATTCAGCTATTCTATCATGTGTATCGCAACGATCGATATTAGAAAAGGGAAATAATCCGGTCTTGTTCAGGTTTGTCATTATAACCAATTAATAATATGAGGTAATTTTTTATAATGAATTCAGTTGAAATCGCTGGCATGTATTTTGTAGTCTGCCAATTACATATAATATCGTGATCAAACTCACTTCACCAACTAAAAACCAATTCCGGAGGTACGATAGATCATGAAGCCTTGTGATCGAAATATAAAGTCAACCTTGAAACTTACAGACTTTATGATCAAACTCGCCAGCAGGGGAGATGCGGAGCGGGAAGATGTCGGATGCGGAATTCTATACGGGATCATGCTTGATTCAGCATATAAGATTAAAAAAATAGCGGAAAAAGAAAGGGATGCACATATTAAAAAAGGCTGGTGAGAAAAATGACCGGTAGGTTTTTTGGGGTGTTATCCATAGATTGAAGTCTTTCGAGAGAGGATTTGACGGGAGACTTTTACTTAAATTCAGCATAATAGATAAGGAGGAACATTAATATGGCAAGCTTAAAGGGAACTAAGACCGAAAAAAATCTTCTAACGGCGTTTGCAGGAGAATCACAGGCGAGAAATCGATACACCTATTTTGCCGGCAAGGCCAAAAAGGAAGGTTATGTTCAAATGGCTCTTGTGTTTGAAGAGACCGCGAATCAGGAAAAAGAACATGCAAAACGATTTTTCAAATTCCTGGAAGGCGGTGAAGTGGAGATTGTCGGCGCTTTTCCGGCCGGAGTTATCGGCTCGACACTCGACAACCTGAAAGCTGCGGCTGCCGGTGAACATTACGAGCAGACTGAAATGTATCCCGGATTTGCTAAAACCGCACGGGAAGAAGGTTTTGAAGACGTGGCTCTGGTTTTTGAGCGTATTGCGGTTGCGGAAAGGCAGCATGAAAAGCGGTATCAAGAACTTGCAGCCAATATCGAGGCCGACCGGGTGTTTAAAAAAGAGGAAAAGGTAAAATGGCGATGTCTTAACTGCGGTTATGTACATGAAGACTCTGAGGCAGTGGAGTCATGTCCGGCATGTGCACACCCAAAAGCCTACTTTGAGCTTCTGGGTGAAAACTGGTAAACCAATACTGGAAAGAAAAGGAGAAAAACATGGCTGAAAAACTCGAGGTTTATAAGTGTGAAGCATGTGGCAACATCGTTGAAGTCCTTCACGGAGGAGCTGGAGAACTGGTATGCTGCGGCAGCCCGATGCAGCTTCTTTCAGAAAACACGGTTGATGCTGCCAAAGAAAAGCATGTTCCGGTTATCGAAAAAGTGGACGGCGGTGTAAAGGTGACCGTTGGAAGCGTTCCGCATCCAATGGAGGATAATCATTATATCGAGTGGATCGAAGTCATAGCGGACGGCAAGGCCTACCGTCAGTTTTTAAATCCGGGAGATGCGCCGGAAGCTGTTTTTAAAATTGATGCTGGCCAGATAACGGCCAGGGAGTACTGTAACCTTCACGGCCATTGGAAGGCATAAATATGTGAATCGTGTCTGTTTGAATTTGGGAAAAATGTTTCGGACAGACACGAAACATATTGCTCCTTGATTACACCCGGGTTTCAGAGAAAAATTGATAAAAAGATAGTTGATATGATAAAGGCTTTTTAGTAAAGTCCTCTGTAAGTATACACTCACCGTTCAAGAGCAATGGCTGTTCGGGCTAGGTGCTGCAATGAAAATACCGAATTATTTCTATTTGTTACGGGTATATAGCCTCATATTTTCTCTTTTGATCGTTTCTGGTATGGTTTGCAGGTTAAGTTCAGCAGAAGACAGTTCCGGAAAAGGGAGCTGTAATTTGAGCAAACCGATAACCCTGAAAGACGCCATCCGGATCGCTCTTGCCAACAACCCTGACAGCAACATGGCCGCTGCAAGGATTCGTAAGGCAGAAGCCATGTTATGCCGGACAGATTCCCTTTTTTACCCTTACCTTGGGTTTTACACGGAATACTCCCATGGTGACGCGCCCTCTGCTTATCTTTTCAAAACAATCGATCAGCGTATGCTTGCGGCAGGCACCGATTTCAATTATCCGGGTCGTTATGACAATTTTGAAACCGGAGTCCGGGCCAGAATGAATATATACAATGGCGGCCGGGATATTCTGCAGAGAAGGATTGCCAAAAATGACCTTGAGATTCAGCGTATGGACCGCAGAGCTGTTGAAAATGCCCTGGTGGCATCCGTAATACAGAGCTATTATAATTTGCTTGCCGCACAGGATTACATCAAAATTGCAACAGAATCCGTGGCCACTGTCTCCGAACAACTCAGGGTTATGACGGTTCGCTTTGAAGGGGGCGGTGCATTGAAGTCGGATATCCTTTCGTTGAAAGTCCGACTTGCGCAGGCGAATGAGGATCTGGTCAGAAGCAACAATCAGCAGAAGATTGGTCGGGCAATTCTTGCCAATATTTTGGGTGTATCCGCAGAGAAGGATATCATTCTGCGCAAAGAAGTACAGCCTTCCATTCAAATTCCGGGAGACTTTGCTTCCTGTGTCATGGAAGCGATAAAAAAAAGACCGGAACTGAAAATGGTCCGTAAAAATCTGGAGAAAGCCCGGATGTCTCTTGATATAGCGCATGCCGGCTACCTCCCGACAGTGGATATCCAAGGCAAATACTATTTTGACGATCCGGATTTGGAATATGAAAAAGACCGTCAAAACTGGATGACTGCAATTGTTCTGAACTGGGATATTTTTACGGGATTCTCGACTAAATCAAATAAAGAAATGTCTTCGGCTGCCCTTGAAGAATTGCTGGCCGCTGACCGTAAGGCTCTTCTGGAAGTTAAGCTTGATGTAAAAACCGCTTGCCTGAAACTGGAAGAAGCTGAAGCGAGGCTGGAAGTCGCAAGGAGCAGTGTGGAGATGGCTGAAGAGTCGCTTCAACTGGTAAAAAAACAGTATGATGGCGGTTCCGTGACGATCACCCGATACCTGGAAGCAGAATTGACAAGAAATTCTGCAAGAACGAGATCAACTGCCGCCTATTATGACCGGGAAAAGGCGTATTCAGATGTCGGAAGAGCGGTTGGGCTTTTTGTAGAAAATCAACCTGGAAATCCGTTTTCCCGGCTAATGCCTGATGATAATGCAGGAGAATTAAAATGATGAAGAAGGGACTCATTCTTATTTTGATTGCCGGCGTGTGTTTGGTGTTTATCATATTGTACAGTTTTTTCTCCAAAGAAAAAATTGATCCTGCTGTTGTCCAGTCTCCTTTCCATAGCAGCTTCTCGCCCGAGTCTACTACCAAGGTAACCGTTACTCGTATAATCGATTGGTATGAAGCAGTCGGGACAATTCGTCCCCGTACCGAAGCCAGTATTCAAGCCCAGGTGACTGCTCAGGTCATTGATGTGCTTGTCAAATCCGGGGACAGGGTACAAAAAGGTCAGCTGCTGATTTCACTGGATAATCGGCAGTTTTTATCGCGGCTTGATCAGGTCAGAGAATCCCTGAAGGCGGCGGCAGCCGGAGAGAAACAGGCCAAGCAGGCGGTTATCGCTTCCGGGGCGGCTTTTTCCGAGGCAAAGCTTGCTTACAATCGCACCAAAAACTATTTTAAATCCCAGGCTGCCACTTCCCAGGATCTTGAAAAAGCGGAATCGACTTACCTGCAGGCTCAGGCTGGTCTGAAAAGGACCAAAGAGGCATTAGCCGGGGCCAGTGCCATGATCAGGAAGACGCAGCAGGTCGTTAATGAAGCTGAAATCGCCTTGGGCTATACGAAGATAAAAGCACCTGCTTCCGGCGAAGTGTTGAATCGCCTTGTGGAACCCGGTGATCTGGCGCTTCCGGGAAAACCTTTGATAACATTAAGAACCAGCGGTCTGTTGAGGCTCGAGGCATATGTACGGGAAGGACTGATCGAGAAGGTTAAACCGGGAATTCAGCTCCGTGTGGACATCAGCACATTGAACCGGATCGTCGACGCGGTCGTAGAAGAAATTGTACCCTATGCCGATCCCCATACACGAACTTTTCTTGTCAAGGTGTCGCTGCCGCATATTCCCGGGCTCTATCCAGGCATGTTTGGAAAACTGTTGATTCCGGCCAGGGAACATTCGGCTGTTACGATTCCAAAAGAATCCGTGCGGCAGGTAGGACAGCTGGAACTGGTCTGGATCAAGGATAAAAAAGGCTGGAAGACGCGTTATATTAAAACAGGCCGGGCGACTGACGGAAATATTGAAGTTCTGTCCGGATTGTCAGGTGACGAAATTATCGGTTGGGGAGGGGCGACCAAATGATTGAAAACGGTTCTCGGCCCAAAGGTTTTATCGTCGGTATTGTCGACAAGTTTCTAACATCTCATCTTTCGTTGATTTTGATTGTACTCTCACTTTGTCTTGGATTGGCAGCCGTTCTGGTTACTCCAAGGGAAGAGGAGCCCCAGATTGTAGTTCCCATGGCTGATGTGTATGTTCACGCACCCGGGGCCAATCCTGCCGAAGTTGAAAAACTGGTGGCAACCCCTCTGGAAAGGCTGCTCTGGCAAATTGACGGAGTCGAATATGTTTATTCCATGGCGAGCCAGGACATGGCTATTGTCACGGTTCGTTTCTATGTGGGCGAGGACAGGGAAAAGTCCCTGGTCAAGCTGCATAACAAGATTACTATGAACGTAGATCAGGTTCCCTCCATCGTAAAAGGCTGGGTGATTAAACCGGTGGAAATCGATGATGTGCCAATTGTCAGCCTGACTCTTTATTCCGAAATATATGACGATCACCAGCTGCGGCGAATCGGGGAGGAAGTGTTGTCCCGCCTTTCGGAAGTAAAGGATATTTCCAGAACCGAAATCATAGGCGGCAGAAAGCGGGAGATTCGGGTGGAGCTCCAGCCTGAAAAAATGGCCGGACTGGGCGTTTCCATACCGGAGGTTCAGCAGTCACTGGCCGGTGCAGACGCTTCCGTAACTGCAGGTTCTTATTCACGCTTCAACCGGGAGTACACCGTTACAAGTAATTCTTTTCTTTCCTCTGTCGATCAGGTTTCATCACTGGTGGTCGGGGTGAATCAGGGGCGTCCGGTCTATTTGAGAGATATCGCCGATGTTATCGATGGACCGGAAGAGGCCGAAGCCTATTCTCGAATTAGCTTCTCACATTATTATCGGGAAAAAGAAGACGCAGCCCATAGCCCACTGACATACTCGGCTGTTACGCTGGCTCTGGCGAAGAAAAAAGGAACCAATGCCGTTACCGTATCGCGAGAGATTCTGGATAAATTGGAAGAACTGCGAAAAGATACCATTCCTTCCGGCGTAAAAGTGGAGGTAATACGAAATTACGGACGAACCGCCCAGCAGAAAGTAAATGATCTGATGAGCTCTCTTGTCTTTGCCGTCATTACGGTGGTTGTGCTTCTCGCTATCGCCCTGGGATGGCGGGAGGCTTTAGTAGTTGCTCTGGCGGTGCCGATCAGTTTTTCCCTTGCCCTTTTTGTGAACTATATGTTCGGTTATACCATTAACCGGGTGACGCTTTTCGCGCTTATTCTTTCTTTAGGTCTTGTTGTGGATGACCCCATAACCAATGTGGATAACATACAGAGGCATATTTTCAAGAGGCGATTTAAACCGGACATCGCCACTTTGTTTGCCGTGGATGAAGTGCTCCCGCCGGTCATCATGTCTACGATTGCGATCATCCTTTGCTTTACACCTCTTTTTTTCATTACCGGAATGATGGGCCCCTACATGGGTCCCATGGCCGTCAATGTGCCTCTCACCGTTATCTTCTCAACTGTATGCGCAATCACCATTGTGCCCTGGTTTACCCATCAGCTTTTAAAGGGAGTAGTGGGCGGCGAAAACCATTCTTCCGCGGACAGCCCTTCCGGATCAACTGATACGATGATCACCCGGATATATCGAGGGGCGGTTTCTCCATTTCTGGAATCAAAAGGAAAACGTTATCTGCTGACGGCAGTTATCATCATGCTGCTTTTTTTTTCATGCGGTCTGGCCCTCTTCCGTTTCGTTCCTCTGAAGCTGCTTCCGTTTGACAACAAGGATGAATTTCAGATCGTAATCGACATGCCGGAGGGGACAACTCTGGAAACAACGGATGCTGTCGTTCGTTCTTTTGAGGATTATCTGCGGACGGTTCCCGAAATAACAAGTACTGTTTCTTTTGTGGGTGAGGCATCCCCAATTGATTTTAACGGGCTGGTCCGGCATTATTATCTGAGAAAAGGCAGTCACCTAGCAGATATTCGGATCAATCTGGCGGATAAGGGTCTTCGAAGTCAGCAGAGTCATGAAATTGCTCTAAGGCTCAGGAAAGATCTGGAGAAAATCGCTTCTGAAAATCGAGCCGATATCAAAATAGTTGAAGTTCCTCCGGGGCCGCCGGTCCTGTCCACCATAGTGGCTGAAATTTATGGTTCGCCGGATCGCACTTACGAACAGTTGATTGACGGTGCGCAGCATATTAAAAAATTGATGTCGACAGAGCCGTTTGTCGTGGATGTGGATGATATGACAGAAACCCCCCACGATAAAATCGATTTTATTCTGGATAAGGAAAAAGCGGCCCTTCACGGCGTTACCACCCATTCAATCATCAGCACATTGAAAACCGCTGTCGGCGGCTCAATGGCTGCAACTGTTCATAAGAGCGCTGAGAGACAGCCCCTGGTGATTAAAACGATCCTTCCCAGGGATAAAAAATCCGGAATCGTGGATCTGTCGCGGATACCGATCAAAACCGCCGCAGGAAAGATGGTTCCCCTTGCGGAACTTGTTGAAATTGTCCACATCCGTAAGGATCAGACGATTTATCACAAGAATCTCGACAGAGTGGTTTATGTTACAGGCGAGACTGCCGGGCGTGCACCGGCCGAAGCAGTTATCGATATGCAGCAGCGGTTGAAAAAAGATGCCCTTCCCTCAGATATCAGCGTGAAATGGTCCGGGGAAGGTGAATGGAAAATCACTATTCGGGTGTTCCGGGACATGGGGATTGCCTTTGCCGCGGCAATGATCGGCATCTATATCCTTCTTGTGATCCAATCCAATTCCTTCTTCATGCCTATGTTAATTATGATGGCGATCCCTTTGACGCTGTTAGGGATCATGCCCGGATTCTGGCTGCTCAATCTTTTTACGGCAGATTCCGTGGGTGGGTTTCAGAACCCTGTTTTTTTTACAGCAACCAGCATGATCGGTATGATCGCGCTGGGCGGTATTGTGATTCGAAATTCTCTGGTTCTCATTGAGTTTATTCAGGATGAAATACAGAGAGGGACATCCCTGAAAGAGGCTATTCTTCAAAGCGGAGCCATCCGGATGCGGCCGATACTTCTCACAGCTATGACAACAGCCCTCGGTGCATGGCCCATTACACTTGACCCTGTCTTTTCCGGGCTTGCATGGGCTCTTATTTTCGGACTTTTTGCATCGACGGCGTTTACGCTTCTGGTGGTTCCGGTTACCTATTTTGCACTTTTTTTTAAAAAAACTCCTTCAAGCTGAAATTCGGGGAAACAGGTTTTTATGATTGCTGTAAAAATTTCCAAAGGGCATAATCTGAACATAACAGGAGCGCCTTCCCCTGATCTGGAAGAGTTGAAACCTCCTCTTCGTGTTGCAGCATTGCCCGAGCGTATCGAGTTTATAAAGCCGAGACTGCTGGTAAAAGTCGGAGATTTCGTTAAAATAGGTACAGCCCTGTTTGAAGATAAACGAAACACGGATTTGAAGTTTCTGTCTCCGGGAGGAGGAGAGGTCGTTGAAATTAACTATGGACTCCGGCGGGTTATTCGAGAAATTGTGATCAGGCTGGATGCCGAAGAGCAGTATGAAGAATTTCGGAAGATAACGGAAAAAGATCTTGAGGCGCTGGGCAGGGAAAATCTGATACGCATTTTACTGCAGGGCGGTGCGTGGCCCCTTATCCGGGAGCTCCCCTTCCGGGATATCGCAAACCCGGATGCCCGGCCGTCTTCTGTCTGGGTCACACTGGACGGCCAGGATCCGTTCCAGCCATCTCCAACAGTCTATCTAAAGGGGAAGGAGGAGTTGTTTGCCTTTGGATTAGAGATTTTTAAAAAACTGGTGGAACATGTCAATGTAACCGCATGTGACTTCACAAAAAATGGGTTTGACCATTTGATAACACACCGGGTATCCGGCCGTTATCCTGCCAATGATCCGGGTGTTATTCTATATCACACCAAAAAAACTTCTGCTGAAAATCTGAGCTGGTATCTATCCGGCCAGGATCTCCTTATGATCGCCGGACTGCTCAGAACCGGAAGATATGTGACTGAAAGAATCGTGTCTACCGGCGGAAGTCTGATTGATAGCAGAAGACATTTTCTGACAAGGCTCGGCGTTCCGACTAAGGATCTGGTGACTGGTATTTTGCCGGAGGAGCGCTGCATTGCAGGCGGTCTGTTCACGGGATATGCGCTGGATAGCGGCTCCTACCTTGGATTTTATGAGACCTCACTGATCCGTATTCCTGATGGCGATGAATCGGAACTTTTTGGTTTTTTACGGCCTGGATTTAAAAAACCCAGCGTCTCCCGAACATTCCTGTCCATGTTTTATAAAAAAAATGTTGATTTTGACAGCGGGATGCATGGTGAAAAGAGAGCCTGCGTGAATTGCGGCACGTGCGTAAAAATTTGCCCGGTGGATATTCTGCCGCAGTTTACGCTGAAGTGTGTTGGAGCGGATTCCGTTGAAGAAGCATTGTCTCACGGCCTTCTCGATTGTGTGGCATGCGGATTGTGCTCCTATGTCTGCCCTTCCAAGATCGAAATCTGTGAGACATTGAAAAAAGCAAGACATGAATATTATAAGGAGAAAGTGTAAACGAAACCCATATGAAAATGATTCAGAAAATTTTCGATTCTCAGCGAAAGCATTTTGAAGAGAAGGGGAAGTTCAGAATGCTTCACCCTCTGTTCGAGGCAACTGAAACGTTTTTCTTTTTTCCGGGCATACTCATAAAAAACAGTCCTTTTGTTCGGGATAATCTGGATATGAAGCGTTTTATGAGTTTCGTCATCCTTGCATTGATACCGCCATCTGTTTTCGGGATCTACAATACCGGATGGCAATCCTGCAAGGCGACAGGCATGTCTCTTGATTTCTCCACTGTTTTTTTTCAGGGAGCTTTAATTGTTCTTCCCCTGGTGATGGTATCGTATGCGGTTGGTTTTTTCTGGGAAATCCTGTTCGCTTCTTTGCGGAAACACCCTATCAGTGAGGGATTCCTCGTCACAGGGCTTCTGTTCCCACTGACGCTGCCGCCGTCTGTCCCGCTTTGGCAGGCTGCTGTCGGGATTTCTTTCGGGGTTGTAATCGGAAAAGAAGTATTCGGAGGTACCGGGCGTAATATTTTTAATCCGGCCCTTACAGGCAGAGCATTTTTGTTTTTTGCTTATCCTACAAAAATGTCGGGTGATTCCGTTTGGGTTGCGGCCGGCAGTTTTGCGAAAGAGGCCGTGGACGCAGTCTCCAGCGCCACACCCCTTGCTTTTTCAAACCTGGCTGTGGCAGGCGATAATATAGAAAGTGTCCTTGAAAAAGTAGGTTTCACGGTTACAAAACTTTTTCTCGGCGGATATCCGGGAAGCATCGGAGGCACTTCAGCACTCTGCTGCCTCGTCGGTGCGATTATTTTGGTTCTGGCTGGGGTCGCTTCCTACCGGATTATTGCGGGAGGAATCCTTGGTGTATACATCACCGGCCTTGTGTTGAATCTTTTCGCGGGGCCCCAGGCAAATCCATGGATGGCCCTGCCGCCATTCTATCATCTGATAATGGGCGGTTTTGCCTTTGGAATTGCATATATGGCAACAGATCCGGTTTCAGCACCGGGAATGGATCATGTGAAATGGATTTATGGTTTTGCCATCGGCACGTTGACTGTTTTGATTCGCGTTTTCAACCCTGCCTATCCGGAGGGTGTTATGATGGCAATTCTTTTTATGAATCTGTTTTCGCCCTTGCTGGACCATATTGAGATCAAGTTTAAGCTGAAAAATAGGATTTTAAATGTCTGACAGGTCTCGATCCATAATATTTGCTGCGGTTTTATGTCTGGTATGCGGCACGCTGCTTACGGCCGCATCGAACGGTTTGAAGGACATTCAGCAGAGAAATATTATGAGCGATCGAAGGAAGAACATTCTAAAATCAGTGGGGCTGATACAAAAGCATAAGCAATATTCTGCCGCTCAAATCGATAATATCTATGAGAGGAATATTTCCCGGCTGCTGGTCGATGAAAAAGGTGATTTGCTGGGAGAGAACCGTGATGGTACCCCGGCAGATAAATGGGGTTTGCCTATCTATCTTTACATAAATCAGAAAGGTTTAATAGAAGCCTATATTATTCCTGTCGACACCAGAGGTCTGTGGGGGAAAATTTTAGGCTATATCGCTATCAAAAATGATGGATCAACAATTATGGGATTCACAATCTATAAACATTCCGAAACCCCCGGGCTGGGCGGGGAGATAGAACAGAACTGGTTTCAAAATAATTTTGTGGGCAAGAAAATCATTGAGCCTTCCGGAGCGTTTGTTGCTATTTCAATTGCAAAGGGAAAGGCAGCGGACAGCGTTCCAAAGGAGCGCTACAGCCATTATGTGGACGGTATCAGCGGCGCAACGCTGACCGGAAAATTTTTGACAAAAGGTTTGAAGGATCTTCTCACAAACTATGAGGCTGTATCGGTTAAATTCCGGAACATACGCGAGTACTGCAAGACAAATCAAAACACCCCCTGGTGCCGAAGATGAGGATAATAAAACGAAAGACCTATAGAGCACTTGTCGGACCTGTTTGGGGCGAGAATCCCATTTCCATTCAGATGTTAGGTATATGTTCCGCCCTTGCAGTTACCGTACAGCTTAAAACCGCAATTGTGATGAGCATATCCATGACGTTTGTCGTTGCGTTTTCCAGTCTGATTGTTTCCATGATGCGGAATTGGGTGCCCAGGAACATTCGCATTCTGGTCGAACTCGCGGTTATCGCAACCCTGGTTATTCTGGCGGATGAGTTTCTGCGCGCCTTTTATTATGACATCAGCAAGCAGCTTTCCGTATTTGTAGGCCTGATCATAACAAACTGTATTGTCATGGGAAGGGCCGAGGCTTTCGCCCTTTCCAATCCGCCGCACCTGGCATTCATCGATGGAATCGGCAACGGGGCGGGCTATGGTTCCGTTTTGCTTGCGGTTGCATTCATTCGTGAACTGTTCGGTTCCGGAAAACTTTTTGGAGTTAAGATCATACCTGAATCCTTTTATGCTTCCGGGTATGAGGATATGGGCTTTATGCTTCTGGCTCCTGCAGCGTTTATCATTATCGGCCTTCTGGTCTGGCTCCAGCGGTACTTGACCGGAGATTGATTTGTTTGGAGAAGTTGAGGATCTGTTTGCTGGTTTTGCAGGGAGACAGTTATGGGCGACCTGTCCAATATTTTTTTAAATTCGGTTTTTGTGGGCAATATTCTACTGGCTTATTTTCTGGGCATGTGCTCTTTTGTCGCTGTTTCAAAAAATATTGATACAGCTATCGGTCTCGGATTTGCGGTTATTTTTGTCCTTACGATAACTACGCCCGTAAACTGGCTGATCTATCACTTCCTGCTGGCACCGGGGGCACTTTCGTGGGCGGGATTTCCGGACATGGATCTGAGTTATCTGAAGCTGGTAATGTTTATCGTTGTTATCGCAACTATGGTTCAGGTAATTGAGATGATGATCGACCGATTTTCCGCCGCTCTCTATTCCTCATTGGGAGTTTTTCTGCCGCTTATTGCCGTAAACTGCGCAATTCTCGGAACTTCTCTATTTATGGTTGAACGAAACCATACGTTCCTGGAGTCGACGGTTTTTGGATTCGGATCAGGAGTGGGATGGATGCTTGCCATCGTGCTCATGGCAGCCATACGGATGAAACTAAGGTATGCGGATGTTCCCAAAGGACTTGAAGGCTACGGTATTACCATGATTGTTACCGGGCTGATGGCCATGGCGTTTATGTTGTTTTCGGGTATTACACTGTGACTGCTGTTTGATGGAGCCGGCATTAAAGAAAAAAAATAGAATTCCGGAGGTGTAATTGACATACCTTGTTGGTATAGTAGTTTTTTCATCTGTTGTTTTTTCCCTTTTGGGCATACTCTTTTTTGTCGAAGCCAGAATTGTAAAAAAAGGAGATTGCCTGGTTACCATAAACGATGACCGGGAAAAAAGCATCACTGTCACTTCCGGATCAACCCTTCTGGCAGCCATGGTGAGTAACGATATTTTTCTTCCTTCCGCCTGCGGAGGCGGGGGATCATGCGGCCAGTGCCGGTGCAAGGTGGAAAAGGGAGGAGGAGATTTGCTTCCCACCGAGCTGCCGCATCTCTCACGCAGGGAAATAAAGGGGAATATTCGTCTGGCATGCCAGGTTAAGGTCAGAGAAGAAATGCAGATTCGGATTCCGGATGAAATTTTCAGCATTAAAAAATATCATGCAACAGTCGTTTCCAATAAGAATGTGGCAACCTTTATTAAAGAACTTGTTTTAAAGCTTGATCCGGGGGAGGATTTTGATTATCAGGCCGGTGCATATATGCAGATTGATATCCCGGAATATGAAGTCGAGTTTACGGAGTTTGACGTTGCAGAACGCTTTAACGCTTCATGGGAAAAGTTTGAACTTCGAAAGCTGGGCTCACAATCAGAGGATCCGGTTTATCGGGCCTATTCCCTTGCCAGTGCACCCTATGAAAAAGAATCCCTCAGATTTACCGTCAGACTTGCGACACCTCCGGCTGATGCTCCGGAAGCTCCGCCGGGAATCGGATCGTCGTATGTTTTCAGCTTGCAGTCAGGTGACAGGGTGACGTTAAGCGGTCCGTATGGTGATTTTTTTGTAAAAGATACAGAGAGGGAGATGTGTTTTGTCGGTGGCGGTGCCGGTATGGCACCCATGCGGTCTCATATTTTTAGCCAGTTAAACGAGGCCGGAACAACCCGGAAGATGACTTTCTGGTATGGCGCCAGATCAAAACAGGAAATGTTTTATGACGAAGATTTTCAATTGCTGGATGAGAAATTTAAAAATTTTTCATACCATGTTGCCCTGTCCGGTCTTCAGCCCGAGGATAACTGGAACAGGCTTACCGGTTTTGTTCATCAGTGCCTTTATGACGAATACCTGAGTACTCACCCGGACCCGTCTGAAGTCGAGTACTATCTTTGCGGACCACCCATGATGCTCAAAGCGGTTATGGAAATGCTGGACAGACTTGGAGTTGATCCCGAAGCAATCGCGTTTGATGATTTTGGTTAAAACGCAACGTTGATTAAAAACATGATGCAGGAATTTAGGAATTTAGGGATTGAAGGATTGGTTTTGGTATAGTAGAAATATTCGAGCAATTGATGGTATGGCAGCAGTTAACAATCCCAACCAAAAAGGAGGTAACAAATGGATAAGTATGTATGTGAAGTCTGCGGATATGTTTATGACCCTGCCGAGGGGGATCCGGATAATGGAGTGGCTCCGGGGACAGCATTTGAAGACGTGCCCGATGATTGGGAGTGTCCAATATGCGGCGCCTCAAAAGATGATTTTTCAAAGGAAGAATAAAAATATATCTGGATAGGGCACAGATCGACACTTGAAATATCGGATTTTTTGAATTTTAGTTCCTGTTTCAGGATCAATCTGTGTCCTTAATTTTTTTTTAAAAGGATTTGAAATGAAACAGTTTGAAATTGCAGAAGGGATTTATAGTGTCGGCGCCGTGGACTGGAATATTAGGGATTTTCACGGATATTCCACCCAAAACGGCTCGACATACAATGCTTATTTGATCGTCGATGAACAGATTGCCCTGGTTGATACTGTAAAAAAAGAGTTCTCCGAACAACTGCTGGATAACGTCTCCGAAATCGTTGACCCCAAAAAGATCGACTGTGTCATCAGCAACCATACGGAAATGGATCACTCCGGAGGGCTTCCGAGAGTCATGCACAAAATCGGAGAAGACAAACCCATTTACTGCTCACAGATGGGGCAAAAAAATCTCGCACAGCACTTCGGTCAGAAATGGAACTACCGCGCTGTGGAAAACGGCGGGGAGTTGAGTCTGGGGAAAAGAACACTTAAATTCCTGGAAACCCGGATGCTTCACTGGCCGGACAGCATGTTTACCTATCTTCCGGAAGACAAAATTCTGTTTTCATCTGATGCATTCGGACAACACTATGCCGGGCCTAAAAAGTTTGATGATCAGATTGGCGACGCCATCATGCCTCATGCAAAGAAATATTTTGCCAACATTCTCCTGCTGTATTCAGCCAAAGTGCTGAAGCTGATCGAAACGGTTCAGAAGCTGGGCTTGGAAATCAGCATGATCTGTCCGGATCACGGCGTTATCTGGCGAAAGGATCCCGGAAGGATTCTGGAGGCTTATTCCCGATGGGGCAAACAGGAGCCTAAAAGAAAAGCCGTTGTCATTTATGATACCATGTGGCACAGCACTGAAATCATGGCTGAGAAAATTGTACGGGGAATCGCGGATGAAGGGGTTGATGCCCGCCCGCTGAACCTTCGCAAGTGGCATCGAAGCGATGTGATGACGGAGGTTATGGATTCAAAGGCCGTCATTGTCGGATCGCCTACGCTGAACAACAATCTGTTCCCGACGGTCAGTGATTTTTTGACATATATGAAAGGCTTGAAACCGAAAAATAAAATCGGTGCGGCATTTGGCTCTTATGGGTGGAGCGGTGAATCCGTGAACCTTATTCGGGATGAACTGGAGAAGATGAAATTTAAGATCGTTGATCCGGGAATAAGAATTCAGTATGTGCCCGACCCGGAAGGGATAGATGCCTGTATTGAGTTCGGAAGAAAGATTGGAAAAGCGATAGCGTGAATCTGAACGAGATTCTATTATATGAGGAGTGATTTCATGGCTGTGGATATTACAGTAAAGATAGGAGGCGAAGCCGGTCAGGGGATTCAGACGGTTGGAGATCTCCTTACCCTCGTCTGCCATAAAGCCGGACTTTATGTTATGGCCATAAACGATTTTGAATCGCGCATCCGGGGAGGAAAAAGTTTTTTCCAGATCCGCATTAGCGATAAGCCTGTATATGCACCTCACCACAGGGTGAATCTGCTTGTGGCGTTGAATCAGAGAACATATGATTCGTACAAAGATGAGCTTGTTCCGGGCGGAATATCCATGATGGATGTCAAGGGGGAGCCGGAAGAAAATCAACTGCCCGTTCCCATCAACGATCTTGCCGTAAAGGCCGGAAAGAAGATTACCGCGAATACTGTTGCCGCGGGGGCATGTCTGGGTCTTTTGGGCGCGCCTTTTGAGCTGTTTGAATCAATTCTGAAAGATCGTTTCGAGGGGAAAGGCGGCGATGCGCTGGAGATGAACCTTTCGGCCGCGAGACTCGGATACGATTCTGTCAAGGATGCAAAATTCCCCTGGTCGTTTACATGGCAGTTCGGAGATCCAAAAGGTTCGGTACTGAATGGCTCTAAAGCGATTGCTCTGGGAGCTCTGGCAGGCGATTGCCGGGTAGCCGCTTTTTATCCCATGTCACCGGCAACGGGTATTATGGTCAACCTTTCATCCTTGTCGGATGATTTTCCGCTTTTTGTGGAGCAGGCTGAAGATGAAATCGCGGCGATCAATATGGTGATCGGTGCTTCTTTTGCCGGAGTGCGCGCCATGACTTCAACATCCGGAGGCGGTTTTTGTCTCATGACCGAGGGCCTCGGTCTTGCGGGAATGACCGAAACCCCGATTGTCGTGGTAAACGCCCAGAGGCCCGGGCCTGCCACCGGTCTTCCTACCCGGACTGCGCAGGGAGATCTTATGTTTGTGATCAATGCCTCCCAGGATGAGTTTCTGCGATTTGTCTTTGCGCCGGGAACACCCTCGGAAGCGTTTGAAATGACGGAAAGAGCCTTCCATCTGGCAGATAAATATCAGGTGCCTGCTATTGTTCTTACAGATCAAACCTTAAATGATTCTCTCTATATAACCGAACGTCCGCTTTCGGCTCCCCGTGAAATTGAGCGGTATGTGGTAGGGGATGACCAGATCGATTCCCCATCCGAATACCGCCGGTATGCAATAACTTCGAGTGGAATTTCTCCCCGTGCATTGCCCTGCAGCGGCAAAGCGCTTGTGCTGGTATCCGGCAATGAACACAGCGAGGACGGCCATATCAGTGAAGCTATAACCGATCGCATGAATATGGTGGACAAAAGAAATGCCAAAACTCCGGCAATGCTGGAGGAGATGCGGCCGCCCGAAAGATATCATGCCGAAAGCGAATTGCTTCTTGTAGGCTGGGGTTCCAGCAAAGGGCCTATAAGGGAGAGCGTGGATCGGCTGAGAGAGGATGGGATCAGCGCGGGGTGTGTTCATATAGCCGATATCTGGCCTTTCCGTGCGGATTTGGTTCAGAAAGCGCTTTCCTCCTGTAAATCGTTTTTTGTTGTGGAGCAGAACTCCACCGCCCAGCTCGGCAGACTGATTCGAGAGCAAACCGGACTTGTTGCCGAAGGTTCGGTATTAAAATACGATGGACGGCCGTTTTTTCCGGATGAAATTGTCAGGGGAATCAAGGCATATTTGGATTGAAAAAATAAACCATATGGAGCGACATCATGGTAACCATAGAAAATTATGAGTGCAGTTATGAAAACAAATGGTGCCCGGGTTGCGGGAATTTCAGCATTCTCGCATCCATGAAGGATTCCTTTGTCAGACTCGACATCCCACCGGAAAAGCTCCTTATCATTTCCGGAATCGGGCAGGCTGCTAAAACGCCTCACTTCCTGAAATGCAACCTGTTTCACTCTCTGCATGGACGGGCGCTGGCCATTGCTACGGGGGCAAAGATGGCGAATCATGATTTGACGATTGTCGTGAACTCGGGTGATGGCGACTGCTACGGAGAGGGAGGCAATCATTTTATGAATGCGATCAGGCGAAACGTGGATCTGACGCTATTGGTCCACAACAACAAGGTTTACGGCCTTACCGCGGGACAGGCATCGCCGACGTCTGACATGGGTATGGTGACAAAAGTTCAACGTCACGGTGTTGTAATGGAACCCTTTAATTCTCTGGCAGTTGCGCTTTCACTGGGGATCGGATTCGTGGCGCGGGGGTTTTCCGGAAACGAAGCGCAGCTCAGCAAATTGATACAGGCTGGAATGAAGTTTAAAGGGTTTGTTTTGATTGATATTTTGCAGCCTTGTGTTTCATTTAATCAAATTAACACATTCGGATGGTATAAAAAGCGGGTCTATGATCTGCAGGAAGAAGGCTACACTCCTGATGACTTTCAAAAAGCCATAAGCCTGTCTTTCCAATGGGGAGATAGAATACCGACCGGGATCATATACCGGAAGGAATCGCCTTCCTTTACGGAGAAAATCGGCATGGTAAAAGATGGCCCTCTTGTTGATCGAAAATATGATCACGGAAAGCTTCAGGAATTGCTTTCATCATTGTAATCAAATGTTTTACTGGTTTGGGTGCCCCTTAATTTTGTAATTAAAGTGATTGAATCAATCATTTCAGATGTTGAATCGATCGAAATGGAAATAGATGGGAGGAGAAGAAAATGGCAAGAATAACAATTGGCGGTGAAGCGGTACATACGATCGGTGAGTTGCCGAAAGTCGGCGTGAAAGCTCCTAATTTTTTGTTAACAAAAACGGATTTGACCGATATTTCCTTAGATGATGTTGCCGGTAAGAAAGTGGTGCTGAATATTTTTCCCAGTGTGGATACACCGGTTTGCTCAGCATCTGTCCGTAGGTTTAATACTGAGATAAGTAAATTCCCTAACACGATGGTACTTTGTGTTTCCCTTGATTTACCCTTTGCTCATTCCCGTTTTTGTGAAGCGGAAGGATTGAAAGAGGTGGTTCCGGTTTCGGAATTGCGTAATCGCGAGTTTGGAAACAATTATGGCGTTCGAATGGTGGAAGGCCCTCTGACAGGTCTTCTGGCAAGAGCAGTTGTCGTTTTGGATGAAAAGGGGGAGGTGATTTTTTCAAAACTGGTATCGGAACTGAAAAATGAGCCGGACTATGAATCGGTGCTCGATGTTCTGAGAGGCGACGAAAAGTTAAAAAATGATGCCTGTACAACTTCTTCTACAGCCGAGCATTCCAGAGCCGAAAATGAGGATGACCCCTGCGATGACGGGCGGGCAGGCTGATCGGTATTACATTTAAGGATTTCCCATGGAGGTGTGGCTCATGGAAAAACAGACCTTTTCAATCCCGAATATCTCGTGCGGTCATTGCGTCATGACTATTAAACACGAATTGAGTGAACTGGAAGGCGTGAAAGCTACCGAGGGCAGCCCGGAGAATAAAAGCATTGCAGTTGAATGGGAAGCTCCGGCTACCCTGGAGGCGATCAGGGCCTTATTGAAGGAGATTAACTATCCTGCGGAATAGCGACGCTGTCCTTCCCTGTGGCTTCAAAATCCCATCAAAGGACTCAATAGCCGTATTGCGGCAATCCCTATGGGTTTCAAATTTTAAGAATTCAAATGGATGAAATCCTTTAAAAATATTTTTAAATTCAATATTTTTAAAATTTGAAACGCTCACTTTAGGTGGAAATATTATGACACACCGTACAATTACATTGCCGATCACCGGGATGACATGTTCCAATTGCGCCCTTTCTGTTGAAAGAAATGTAAAAAAGCTTTCGGGGATTAAAAAGTTAACCGTTAACTTTGCATCCGAGCAGGCTATAATAGATTTTCATCCGAAACAGCTCCACATCAAAGAGATTGTCGGAAAGATTAAAGGTGCCGGGTACAATGTCCCAAGGATAAAAAAGGAATTTCCGGTAACCGGGATGACCTGTGCCAACTGTGCGGCAAACATTGAAAGGGCGGTAAATAAAAAAGTTCCGGGGGTTCTTGAAGCATCTGTAAATTTTGCGACAGAGCGGCTGTCGGTGGAGTTCATTCCAGGGCTTTCGAATCTGGATGATATTGCGGAAGCCATAAAAAACGCCGGATACGGGGTCATTCTTGCTGATGATCTGGCAGAAGAAGATGTTGAAAAAGTCGCGCGGGACAAGGATATAAGGGAACAGACCCGAAAGTTTACCGTAGGATTGCTCTTTTCGCTGCCTCTTTTTCTGCTGAGTATGGGACGTGATTTTGGTTTGATCGGAGCCTGGAGCCATTCACCGTGGGTGAACTGGATTTTTCTTGCTCTGGCAACACCGGTTCAGTTTTATACCGGATGGGATTATTATACCGGCGGCATAAAAAGCCTTAAAAATGGAAGCGCCAATATGGATGTCCTTGTCGCGATGGGCTCCTCGGTAGCCTACTTCTATTCGGTCGCCGTTCTTGTCCTTCCCATGATGGACGGCCATGTTTATTTTGAGACATCAGCCGTCATCATTACCCTGATTAAACTGGGCAAAATGATGGAATCACGCACCAAGGGGAAAACAGGGGGTGCAATCCGAAAATTGATCGGCCTTCGTCCAAGGTCCGCGACAATCATTGAAAATGGTGTGGAAAAAGAGGTGCCGCTGACCATTGTCAAGGTCGGCGATATGGTTGTTGTCCGCCCGGGAGAAAAAATTCCCGTGGACGGCACGGTAATGGAAGGTTCGTCCTCAGTGGATGAATCAATGCTGACCGGAGAGCCTCTGCCGGTGGATAAGACTGTTAATGACTTTGTTGTCGGTGGAACCGTCAACGGGGAAGGGAGACTCAAGTTTAGGGCAACCCGGGTAGGAAAAGAAACTGCGCTGGCCCAGATTATACGGCTGGTGCAGGAGGCACAGGGCAGCAAGGCTCCGGTTCAGGATATGGCGGATCGAGTCGCTGCTGTTTTTGTCCCCTCTGTTATAGGCATTGCTGTCATAACATTTGTCTTATGGTGGAGCCTTACAGGCGAGTTTGTTCCTGCAATGATACGGCTGGTGGCGGTTCTCCTTATTGCCTGCCCATGCGCTTTGGGGCTTGCCACACCGACAGCGATCATGGCCGGAACCGGCAAGGGCGCGGAAAAAGGTATTCTGTTCAAGAACAGCGAGGCGCTTGAAAAAGCAACAAGGCTGAACACGATTGTCCTGGACAAGACCGGAACAATCACCATGGGAAAACCGTCTGTTTCCGGTATATACCCGTTGAAGCCGGCTTGTGAAACCGATATGCACCTTCTAAGAATTGCGGCGTCCGTGGAAAAAGGGTCGGAGCATCCTGTCGGAAAAGCAGTTGTCATGGAAGCCGTTAAGAGAAGTGTTGATCTTGTTGAACCGGAAGATTTTAAAGCTTCAAGCGGCTTCGGTGTTCAGGCCAGGATTGATGGTGAATTGATTCGGGTCGGAAAGCCGAAATGGTTTTCGGAAATGGGGATCGATACGGATAATGCCGAAGAAGGCATAACAGGAAGTCCGGCATCGCGGATAAGGCAGCTTCAGGCGGAAGGCAAGACCGTAATGATTGTTATGCGGGGAAATAAGATGTGCGGCCTAATAGCCGTATCAGACCTTCTCAAGCCCGAGTCGAAAAGCGCAATTCAACAGCTTCATGATTTGAAGCTTGGTGTTTTCATGCTTACGGGAGATAATATAGGGACCGCTCAAACCATCGCTTCTGAAGTAAATATAGATGAAATTTTTGCGGAAGTTCATCCGGAAGAAAAGTCAGTAAAGATAAAAGAACTTCAGGACATTGGAAAAAAGGTCGGCATGGTGGGTGATGGTATCAATGATGCCCCTGCTCTTGCTCAGGCGGATGTCGGTTTTGCGATCGGAACCGGGACAGACGTGGCTATTGAGACTGCAGGCGTGATCCTTTCGAGCGGAAATTTGACCGGCATATCCACAGCAATCAGGATCAGCCAAAAAACCATGAGTACAGTGAAGCAGAATCTTTTTTTTGCATTTTTTTACAATCTGGTCCTTATTCCGGTGGCTGCAGGCGTTCTGGCGCCGTTTGAATTTTTTCCTGTCTTTTTGCGGCAGTTGCATCCGATTCTGGCGGCACTTGCGATGGCATGCAGCAGCATTTCCGTCGTAACCAATAGTTTGCGCCTCTATAATAAAAGGATGTAGTTCTGCTTAATTCGGTTCGGAAAAAAGGAAAATAAGAATGCATGTTAAGCTTTTAATTATTGGAGGAGTGGCAGGTGGAGCAACGGCAGCAGCCAGGGCCAGAAGACTGAACGAAAAAGCCGAGATCATTATTTTTGAAAGAGATGAATTCATATCTTTCGCAAATTGCGGACTGCCTTACTATATCGGGGGAAGCATAAAAAATCGTGACGATCTTCTGGTAACGACTGCCAAAGAGTTTGAGTCGAATTATTATGTCGATGTTCGAACCTTCAGCGAAGTGACTTCAATCGACCGGAAGAATAAAACCGTGGAAGTAAAAGACAGCAGGGAAGGTCGGACGTACACGGAGAGTTATGACAGGATTCTGCTTTCTCCCGGTGCAGTGCCGATAAGGCCGCCGATTGAAGACGTGAGCCTGAAAAATATTTTTTGCCTTCGCAACATTCCGGATATGGATAACATCAAAAGTTTTATCGATAACGGAAAGCCGGAATCCGCCGTTGTTGTGGGAGGCGGTTTTATCGGGCTTGAGATGGCGGAAAATCTTACAAAAAGAGGAGTAAGAACAACCATCGTTGAAATGTTGAATCAGGTCATGGCACCTCTTGATCCGGAGATGGCCTCTATCGTTCACGAGTTTTTGCATGAAGGCGGGATTACGCTGGAGCTTGGAAACAGGGTCACAGCGTTTGGCCGGAATGGAGACAGGATCAGAGTTTCCAAGGAAAAAGGGGATGATATTGACTGTGACATGGTTATATTATCAATCGGCGTAAGCCCGGAGACTGTACTTGCACAGCAGGCCGGGCTGGAAATCGGCATATGCGGCGGAATTAAAGTTGATGAAGCAATGCGAACATCTGATCCGTATATTTATGCCGTGGGGGATGCGGTTGAAACAAGAGATCTTATAACCGGTTCGGCTGGAATGCTTCCTCTCGCAGGCCCGGCCAACAAACAGGCGCGAATCGCTGCGGATAATATCATGGGGAGAAAAACGGTTTTTGAGGGAACGATGGGGACCGCTGTGGTCAAATTATTCGATAAAACCATCGCCGCAACCGGTCAGTGTGAAAAAAAGCTTCATGAGAAGCATATTCCATATTTGAAAAGCTACACCTTTTCCGAGTCACATGCTTCGTATTATCCCGGCTCTGAGATTATGGCCGTTAAACTCATCTTTTCGCCGGAGACCGGAAGAATACTGGGTGGACAGATTGTCGGGGGAAAAGGAGTAGACAAGCGAATTGATATCCTCTCAACGGCTATTCATGGCGGCATGACGGTATATGACCTTGAAAAACTGGAGCTTGCCTATGCCCCCCCCTATTCATCCGCAAAAGATCCGATAAATATTGCCGGGTTTGTCGCATCAAACATGCTGAAAGGCGATGTTGAAGTCGTACACTGGCATGAACTGGAAACCTTTGAGAAGGGTAAAACTGTTTTTATCGATGTTCGAACGGCAGGGGAAGTTCGTAAAACAGGCATGATTGAAGGTTCCCTGAATATTCCGGTGGATCGGCTGAGGGACCGAATCCATGAGCTGCAGCGGGGAAAAACGTATATTGTATACTGCGCGGTAGGATTAAGGGGATACCTTGCATATCGCATTCTTGTCCAAAACGGTTTTACAGTAAAAAACCTCAGCGGCGGTTTTTTTATATATGACGCTGCACAAAAGTGATAAAAAGGGATACATAGCCAAAATAATTTTGACCTAAGTCAAGGAATCCCTCTTATTATTCTGGTAGAAATCAAAAGTTAATTTTAGCGGCCATTGTGGAATTAAAAGTTGATATCTTATTACACTGTGGTATGTTCGTTTTGGAATACATCAGGAAAACAACTTTTTCGCTTAAGCATACAATTGCCTTTCTCAGGCAGAATAAAAAACTGTTGGAATTTTCCGATTTACCGGCATTATTAGACAGTTGCCGAAATTTTAAAAATTTATACTTATCGAATTCTTAATCTGAGGTCTGATTTTAAGGCTTTCTAACGATAACTCGATTTTTGATACACCGCTTCAATGGATGGAAATAAAAAGATCGGTGAAATCAAATTAACCGGAAGATAAGGAGAATGCATGCCTGTTTGCAGTTATCTGGCTTACCCGGCGAGAGGGGCAAAAAAAGAACTGGCTAAAGAACTGTCTGCTCTCCGATACTGTGAGGTAACGCCTTCCGAAAATGAAGAAATTCTGCTTCTTGTTACAGATACGCCGGATGAAAAAGAGGAAAAGGCGCTACAGGATACGCTAAAAAACATAAAATCATTACAATCTCTTGGCATGACATTTGGCCATATGGATGAGTAATCTCAGCAATAGAAAAGGAGTGATATATGAATATTAACAGAAGATCATTCATTAAATCCATGGCCTTAAAAAGTGCCGTCGCTGCCGCTGCCGCTCTGTTTCCGGGAATCAGTTTTGGAGCCTGGAAAGAGGCAGATTTTCCGTCAGGAATGATTCAATGGAAAAAGACTCCCTGTCGTTTCTGTGGCACCGGATGCGGCCTTCTGGCAGGTATCTCAGGCGATCGAGCCGTTGCCGTAAAGGGCGATCCCAACTGCTCGGTCAACAAGGGACTTTGCTGCGTAAAAGGCTACCATTCCATCCAGATTCTTTATGGTAAAGATCGTTTCAAAGACGCTCTGGTTCGAAAAAACGGCAAGCTGGTAAAGGTTCCTGTTCAGGAAGCCCTTGATCTTGTTGCCGACAAGATGAAGGAAAACATCAAGGATCACGGGAAGGATTCTGTTGCCATATACGGGTCCGGTCAATGGTCGATTGCCGACGGATATACCGCGTCCAAGCTATTCAAAGGCTGTATCGGCACTAATAATGTGGAAGCAAATGCCCGCCTGTGTATGGCAAGCGCAGTTACCGGATTTATGACCAGCTTTGGTCTGGATGAACCCATGGGCTGCTATGATGATATCGATCATGCAGATGTCTTTATCACCTGGGGAAATAATATGGCTGAAATGCATCCTGTTCTTTTTTCCAGAATGCTTGCCAATCGAAAAAGCAAAAAACATGTTAAGATCATTGATTTTGCCACAAGAACAACAAGAAGCAGTCAGGCCTCCGATAAATCGATTCTTTTCAGGCCGCAAACCGATTTGGCTGTTGCCAACGCCATCTGTTATGAAATTATCAAGAACAAATGGGTGAATTGGAATTTTGTCAAGAAGCATGTTTCCTTTCATAAGGGGAAAACCAATATCGGATATGGCACCCAGGATCATTTCAAATTCAAAGACAAGGCAGAAACAGTAGATTTGAACAAGTATAAAGCCTTTCTGCAGGATTATACCCCGGAAAAGGTAGAGAAAATATCCGGTGTTTCAGCAAAGGATATTAAATATATGGCTTCTCTTTATGGGGCTCCGGATAAAAAAGTCACCTCTTTCTGGTGTATGGGGATGAATCAGCACACCCGGGGAACCTGGATTAACAATCTTGTCTATAATATTCATCTGCTTGTCGGCAAAATTTCTACTCCCGGAAACAGCCCCTTCTCTTTGACCGGTCAGCCGAGTGCATGCGGCACTGTACGCGAGGTGGGGACATTGACTCATAAGCTTCCCCATGGTGTTGTTATGAAGGAAAAGGATCGAAAGATGGCGGCAAAGATCTGGAACGTGCCGGTAGAAAAAATCGATCCCAAACCCACATATCATACGGTGGAGATGTTTCGTGCACTGGACCGTGGAGATATCCGGTTCATGTGGATTCAGGTGACAAACCCCATGGTTACAATGCCCAATCTAAAACGCTATCGGGAAGGCGCTAAAAAGGATGGCCGGTTCCTGGTGGTATCTGAAATTTATCCCACACCCACCTCTGATGTGGCCGATGTTGTTCTACCGTCGGCATTGTGGATTGAAAGAGAAGGCTTTTTCGGAAATTCGGAAAGGAGAACACAGCACAATGAGCAGATTGTTCCCATGCCCGGGAATACCATGTGCAATACCTGGCAGCTTATCGAGGTTGCCAGAAGACTGGGCTTTAAAAAGCAGTTCCCCTGGAGCCGGGAAACCTACATTGAGGATATCTGGAATGAGTATACCCGTTTCCATGACAGCCCCAAACACAGGATGGCTCCATACAAGGTGCTGAAAGCAAGACCCGGCGTTCAATGGCCTTTTGTCAATGGTATGGAAACCAAATGGAGATACAACCCGAAATATGATCCGGCTGCCAAAGGAGATGATTTTGATTTTTACGGAAAGCCGGACAACAGAGCATGGATATGGCTGCGGCCCTATGAGCCGGCGGCGGAATCGCCGGATAGTGAATACCCGTTCTGGCTGAATACCGGCCGCGTGCTGGAGCACTGGCATACCGGATCCATGACCAGGCGTGTACCGATTCTTCATAAAGCGGTTCCAGCCTCCTACGTTGAGATCAATTCCGATGATGCGGCCAATCTGGGTATTACCAATGGAAGCAGGGTCAAAATTACTTCAAGGAGGGGATCTATAGTGATGATCGCAAGTATCGACGGCAGAGGCCGTCCTCCAAGGGGAATGGTATTTGTACCTTTTTTTGATGAAAAGTATTTAATCAATGAGGTCACGCTGGATGCTTTTTGTCCCATATCCAAACAGCCGGATTATAAAAAATGCGCTGTAAAACTGGAGAGAGCATGATGGAAAAACCAGACCGGAAGTTGGGGAAAATATTCCTTAGTTTTGTGGGAATCTGTGTTCTTGCTTTCCCATTGATTGTTTTTTTTGCCTTTTCCTATCAGCCAGTGGATTTGAAAGCGGCAATGGTGGAATCCGGAACTCTTGATTTCGATGAAGGCGGGAAAGCTGTTTTCGAAAGTTATGGCAAAATATCCAACGATTATCTGGCAGGTATTTCTACGGAGCGAACTTTGAGCGAGTACTATTCACGCAGGCAGTATGTCGGGTCCCCACCCTATATTCCGCATAAGATTTGGAATACGGATGACGCTAAAAATATGTGCCTTACATGCCATGCCAGGGGTGGATGGACCGAAGAACTCAAGCGAAACGCGCCCATAACACCCCATCCGGAACAAACTTACTGCCGGCAGTGCCATGCTGGAATTACAGTGGATAGCGAGTTTGTTCAAAACAATTGGATGAGTGTTCCACCTCCTCGCTTGGGCCGATCCTATCTGCCCGGAAGTCCGCCTCCAATTCCTCATGAACTTCAAATGAGAGGTGATTGTATTGCCTGTCATGTGGGGCCTGGAGCCGTAACGGCAATTCGTGTGGATCATCCTATGCGAGGCAATTGCAGACAGTGCCATGTCCCGGATATACATGCAGGGTTTTTTCAAAGAAAATCTGAATATTGATTGCCTGTGGAGGTTATGAAAAAACGAAAAAATATAAAATATCTCCTTTGGATGATGCCCGCAGTGTTTCTTTTTATTTCGGTTTGGAGCGCGCATTCCGGAATGAACGAAGTGAAACAAATCATAGAAAATGCCGGCACACCGTTTGATGACGTGAAGAGCATTGAGGCTGTTCTTCTGCTTCCCGTGAATACGGTTCTGGTTAAGGAAAAGTATCAGGGGGGACTTTTCCATGCTGAGACTCGCAAGGATAAGATAGAGCGTTTCCAGTGCAGCCGGTGCCATAACCATAAAGAAGTCATGGGTGAAAGGAGTGCTGAAATTGCGCATGGTGATATCGCGCTGGTTCATGGCGGAAAGGAAAAACCGTTATCCTGCTTTACATGTCATAAGAAGGATGAACGAGATTTCCTGGTGACCGAGAATGGAATAAAAGTGGATATGGACCATAGCTACCAGTTGTGCGGTAAGTGCCACTTCAGGCAGGAAAAAGACTGGGTTGGCGGTGCACATGGCAAACGGGTCTCCTTCTGGGCCGGTAAACGGGTAGTTAAGAATTGTACTTCCTGTCATGATCCCCATTCTCCGCTTTTCCAAAAACAATGGCCGAAAACATACTCACGTCCGTTGCAAAAATAATGAGATAACATGGGTCACTTTAAGAATATGGATTACAAAAAGAAAAAAAAGTACAACCGGGACAGGAGCAAACAGTGCGGGCGGCGGGAATTTCTTAAAGGTACGGCAAAAGCTGCCGCAATTGGCAGCACAGCTATGGTTTTTGGCTGCGGGAACGGATTGTTTGGTTCAAAAGATAAGTTTGCTCTGCAATGGAAGGAATACTTTAAAAAGAACTACCGCCTCATGACTCAGGAAGAAAAAGATGAGACTGTTCAGCGCCTTGAGCTGTTAGCCAAAGTAAAAAGAGATGCAGATATTCAGATGAGTTCCAAAGAACCGATAGAAGGGGTCTTATTCGGCTATGCTTTTAATGTTACACGCTGTGAAGGCTTTATGGAATGCGTAGCCGCTTGTGTGAAGGAAAACAATCTGGATCGAAAAGCGCATACACAATATATCCGTATTTTTGAAATGGAACCAGGTGAGATGACACCGGAATCCGGCAATGGTCAATATTTTCATGAGGTGCCGGTTGAGAATCATTTTTATATGGGGGTTCAATGTTTCCATTGTCAAAACGCGCCCTGTGTCAGGGCATGCCCCACAAAAGCTACCTGGATAGAGCCGGATGGAATCGTTGTGGTGGACTATGACTGGTGTATCGGCTGCCGTTATTGTATGGCGGCGTGTCCCTATTATGGACGCAGGTTCAACTGGAATGAGCCTCATGTTCCCCTGAGGGAAATGACGAAGAAGCAGCATTACCTGGGGAACCGGATGCGAACGAGGGGCCAGATGGAAAAATGTACTTTCTGTGTGCAGAGGAGCAGACAGGGGCGTCTGCCTGCGTGTGTTGAGGCATGTCCTACGGGTGCCAGGGTGTTTGGGAATCTGTTGGATCCCAAGAGTGAAATCAGATTTGTTCTAAAGCACAAAAAAGTTTTTAGGTTAAAGGAGGCTCTGGGGACGGATCCGAAATTCTGGTATTTTATTGATTAGAATAATCATAGATTGATGGCTTCGTAAAAGGCCCAATTTCTGTGTTGCGGTTAGCGCTGACGCTTCACTACGTGTCATCCCTCGTCACTGCGGAGTAGGCTAACTACACACGCCTTCGGCTACCGATGCGCTTCGCTCCACGGTATTCCTCGGGATGTGCTCGCCTTGAACTTGAACTTTTTTCTTTGCCATCAGAATTTTGACTTTTTACGAGACTGTCATAGATTAATTGAAATAGGATAATAAAGGTCCCGCAGAAGATGCAGGAAAAGGTTATGATGAAAAAATCTTCAGGAAAAGGATTGATCTCTTTTTTACAGGACTCTGTTTTGTGGAATCTTTCAGGGGGGATAGGCTATCAGCTATATCTGTGTCTGCTGGCAGCAACTATGATGCTTGGGGGATATGCGTATCTTGTTCAATTTAAGGTAGGCCTGACTGCCACGAATATGAACGATATAGTAAGCTGGGGATTCTATATTTCCAATTTTACGTTTTTGGTTGGAGTGGCTGCGGCAGCCGTTATGCTGATTTTACCTTCCTATATATTTAAAGACAAAGATCTGCATAAGGTGGTAATCATCGGAGAAGTTGTGGCTGTTGGCGCTCTGGTAATGTGTATGATGTTTGTTTTAGTAGACCTTGGGGGTCCTTTGAATGCATGGCATTTGCTGCCTGGGATCGGAATTTTAAACTGGCCCTCCTCACTTCTTTCCTGGGACATTATCGTTTTAAATGGATACCTGGCCCTGAATTTGTTTGTTCCGGCCTATATTGTATACAGCCATTACAATGATCGGGAGCCCAATGAAAAATTTTATCGCCCGTTTGTTTTCCTTTCCATTTTTTGGGCCTTTGCAATCCATTTGATCACAGCTTTTTTGTATGAAGGACTACCGGCAAGGCCATTCTGGAATAATCCCCTGATGGGGCCAAGGTTTCTGGCTTCAGCTTTTGCCGCTGGTCCGGCACTGATAACAGTCGTACTATATATCATTCATACCACAACCACATTTAAGATTACCACCCAGACTTTCAATAAACTGCGGCTGATAATTGTCGTTTCAGCAATTATTAATCTGATTATGCTTTTTTCAGAGGTTTTTAAGGAATTTTACACTCCCACCCATCACAGTCTTGCGGCAGAGTATCTTTTTTTTGGTCTTAAAGGGCATGATTCACTGGTTCCATGGATATGGACCGCGATAAGCATGAACATCCTGGCCACACTGACTCTGGCCTTTAATCCTGGGAGGAATAACCCCAAGGTTTTATTTCCGGCATGCATTTTGCTTTTTGTAGGGATCTGGATTGAAAAAGGTATCGGATTGATTGTCCCGGGCCTGGTCCCTTCACCTCTGGGAGAAGTGGTTGATTATGCACCCAGCTGGGTAGAAATTTGCATTACACTGGGGATATTAGCCTTTGGGATATTCATTGTCACCATGCTTATCAGGCCCGCTTTGATCATTGAACAGCAGTTTGAAGCAGAAAAATAAAAGCAATGACTGTCAAAATTTTTGGATTTCGATTTTATGTTTTCCCTGGCGAAGTATTACAAAGATCATGAAGGTTGAGGTCGACCAGGAAAAAAGCCTGAGACTCAGGCATTGATCGAC
Source organism: Desulfobacterales bacterium (assembly GCA_030145525.1). GTDB lineage: Bacteria > Desulfobacterota > Desulfobacteria > Desulfobacterales > SURF-7 > JAQYVL01. The sequence goes on along the minus strand of JAQYVL010000120.1, from coordinate 8,362 downwards.
CCGCCTCAGGTAAAGCCTGTTCCGGCGGTACAGGTGAAGCAGTGTTCTCCTACTGCAATAGAAGATCCGGGGGCAGGTGGTTCTGTCAATTCCGTGATATGCGTTTTCCGGTTTCCCATAAAGAGCCGGGCAGCCTGGTTGAAATCGCAGTCAAAAAGATACCCGTCCCATGAGACGGACAACAGGGTTCTGCACATGAGGCCGCCTGCGGCAGACGGATTGAATGCTGTCAACAGTTTCTGCATATAGCCTTCAAAGTTCTGCGATTCCTGAAGCCATGACCGAAATCTTCCCAGGGGGGCATTGGCAAAGCAGAAAAGTCGGTTAAAGCGGATATCCCATTTTTGCTCAAGGGTGGCTTTGAACCGTTTCTCAAGGCTCTTCTGCGACGGCGGCAGAAACGCTCCGGAAGGATTAACAACCAGATCAAGCACAAGCCCGGAGTCGGGCAGACCATATCCCAGCGCATTAAGCATCTTCAGCGTTTCAATGCCTGTGCTGAAAGAGCCCTTTCCGCGGATCGATTCGGTCTGGAGTTCATTCAGCGACGGAAAAGAAGTCACAATATTGATCCGATTCTCCCTAAGAAAATCCATCAGGGGTTTTCCTTTGTTCTTAAGAGCGGAAAGATTCGATCGCAGCATGATACCCGTTTCCAGCGGCATGAGACTTTCAATCAAAAAGGGCAGATTCGGATTCAGTTCCGGGGCTCCTCCGGTGATATCGATCACTGCAAAATGACCGGTTGATGCAAAATCGACAATCTGTTTCATGGTTTCCCGGGACATCAGCTCTTTTCTCTCCGGCCCCGCACTCAGATGGCAGTGGGCGCATTGCCGATCACATAAAAGGCCTGTATTTATCTGAAGGGTTGTGGCCCTTTCCCTTTCAAGGATTACATTGTTTTTTGAAAGGGTTTTGATAAATGTGTTATGGGTTGTTTCGATCATTTGTTCACCTTACAATTAAATCACTGAGCTGTCCAGCCCCCATCTATGGAGATTGCCGCCCCGGTTATGGATGCGGCGGAATCGCTTGCGAGGAAAAAAGCCAGGGAACATACTTCCGAAAGCTGTACAAATTTTTTGGTCGGCTGAGCTGCAAGCAGCACATCTTGCACGACCTCTTCTTCCGTAATATTTCTCGCTTTTGCCTGATCGCCGATCTGACCTTCGACAAGCGGTGTTCGAACATAGCCCGGACATATGGCATTGCAGGTAATTCCCTGTTGGGCTGTTTCTAAGGCGATAACCTTTGTCAGGCCCAGCATGCCGTGCTTGGCCGCAACATACGCGGATTTGTATGGTGATGCCACCAGCGCGTGCGCGGAAGCGATGTTGATAATCCGCCCCCATTTTTTCTCCCGCATCATGGGAACAACTGCCCGTATGGTGTGGAATGCCGAAGAGAGGTTTATGGCGATGATCGCGTCCCATTTTTCCGGCGGGAACTCATCCACAGGCGCTACATGCTGAATTCCGGCATTATTCACGAGGATATCCACTGTTCCGAATTGCTCTTTTGCCTCCGACACCATCAGAGAAATATCATCCGGATTCATCATGTTTGCGTTTGAATACAGCGCGGTCACCTTGTATTCCGTTTCAATATTTTTACGGATCGTGTCGATTTTCGATATTTCGCCAAAACCATTTATTATGATATTGCAGCCGGCGGAAGCAAAGTGCCTTGCAATTGACAGTCCGATTCCGCTTGTAGAGCCGGTTATGATTGCTGATTTTCCTTTCATGATTTATTCCTTCCGGGCGCATATTCCGGTTGACGGGATTAACAGCCTGATTTTTATACTGCCCGGTAACCGGAGTTGATTTACTTCCCATTCAGCGACCAGTCATAATCCAGATATTTTACCTCAATTTTATTCTGATGTTTCAGGAGATTTTTTTTCAGGTCTCCCTGCGCATATTTTAAAAAAAATTCGACGATCCTGTTGTCAAAATCATCGCCGAACCATTCGAAAATTTTGCTTACATACAGCTTTTCCCCATCCAGATAATTTTTTTTCGGATCATTGAGAAAACGTTTTGTAGCATCATCGAGTTGTTTGTCCAGTACGCTGCCGCGATATGTCTCTTTCCGCAGAGGAGGACAATCCTTTGAAGCACAGTTAATTGCAAAATGAACCCGTGGATCTTTAAACCGGGGACGCAAAATAGCGTGTTCGATATAGTCCAGGGTGACTACTTCTCCGCCAATTCGACAGATTTTTTTCTTCCAGGGGCTCTTGAAAAAACTTCCAAGCTCCTTGATCGATTTGACACCCGGATATCCGGTGAGTATCAGCTTGATGGTCCAGGCATTATAGGCATTGATGTAAAAGGCAAACTGGTCATCCCTGGAAAGTGCCTCCGGTTCAGCCTTCTCAAGCACGATTAGATATTCCTCCAGTTTTGCTTCATTCTGTTTCAATCCCTTATAGTCGACAACTCCGTTTTTTAGGTGGTTTTCAAGAAGTTGGTCAAATAGATTGTGGTTTATCGATTCATTTGAAATTGTCTGCTCTGGCAGAAGAAGTTGCCCGATTATCAGCAGGAACGAAATCGCGGAAAGTATTTTAATTTTGACATTATTCATGATCATCCTCTCATCCATGAGTGGTAATTGCCGATCCACTGCAAAACCTTTTCCGGTGCATGGGCTTTTTTCCATTCACCGGCGGCATATCTGTTCGCTTCCGCCATCGTCGGATAAATGTGAATGGTACCAAGAATTTTATTAAGACCCAGCCCCTGTTTCATTGCCAGAATATATTCCGAAATGATATCGCCGGCATGTGCGCCAACAATCGTAACCCCTAAAATTTTATCCTTTCCAGGAGGGGTTAAGACCTTAACCAGACCGTGATCTTCAGAATCGGCAATAGCCCGGTCAAGATCATCAATCCCGTATCTGGTTACTTCATATTCAATGTTTTTTTCTTTTGCTTCGGTTTCATTCAGGCCGACACGGGCGACTTCGGGGTCTGTAAAGGTCGCCCAGGGGATGACGCGGTAGTCGACTTTGAATGACTTAAATTTTCCAAAAAGCGCATTTACAGACGCATACCATGCCTGATGGGCTGCCGTATGGGTAAATTGATAGGGGCCTGCAACATCGCCCGCGCAGAATATATTGGAGAAATTGGTCCTGAGCATCTCATCGGTTTCAATCGTGCCGTTTTTTGAAATTTCAACACCGATATCTTCCAGGCCAAAGCCTCTGGTATTGGCAACCCGGCCGACCGCAATCAGAATTTCATCAAATTCTAGATGAATTTCCTCCCCATCGTGATCGCATATCAATGCTTTACGGTCTCCTTCGACAATGATTTCCTTTGCGCGATGACCGGTCAAAACCCGGATTCCTTCCGATTCGAATTTTTGTTTGATCATATCGGAAACTTCCGGGTCTTCACGCCCCATAATGCGCGGCATCATTTCTACCTGAGTAACTTTGATTCCAACTCTGGAAAACACCTGGGTCAATTCACAGCCGATGGGACCGCCGCCAAGTACCACCATCCGTTCCGGGCGTTTCCTGATTTCCCAGACATTATCGGATGTCAGGTATTTTATCTGTTCAATCCCTTTAATTGGAGGGACAAACGGTCTTGCACCGGTTGCTATAACAATATTGCGGGTAGTAAAGATTTTATCGTTAACCTGGATTTCAAAAGGGGAGATCACCTTTGCTTCGCCCTCGATAACGTCAACGCCAAGCTTTTTGTAGCGGTCAGCAGAATCGTGGGGTTCTACTTTTTTAATAATGTTTTGAACCCGCTCCATTAATTCACTGAAATCAAATTCGAACCGGCCTGATTTAAATCCGAAATCTTTGGCCCGATTCGCATAAGAGATAATTTTAGCAGAGCGAATCAGAGCCTTGCTCGGCACGCATCCTGTGTTTAAACAATCTCCTCCCATTTTATGTTTCTCAATCAGGGCTACTCTGGCACGCACGGTCGCCGCGATGTATGAAGTCACCAGACCGGCAGATCCGCCGCCAATAACGATCAGGTTGTAGTCAAACTTTTTTGGTTTTGTAAACCTGGAAAAAATTTTTCGTGCCTTTATGATTTCCATTGCTTTTTTTGCAATCAGCGGAAATATACCGAGCAGGGCAAAGGAAAGCAGAAGCCCCGGAGACAGAATATCTTCAAGCGACTCAATTTTTCCCAGTTGTGTGCCGGCGTTGACATAGACAAACGTTCCAGCAAGCATGCCAAACTGGCTGACAAGATAGAAACTCAGGGTCTTGATGGGGGTAAGTCCCATTGCCAGGTTAATGACAAAAAAAGGAAAGATCGGCACCAGCCGAAGAGAGAAAAGATAAAAAGAACCATCCTTTTCAATTCCCCTGTTGATTGCCTGCAGCTTATCTCCAAATCTTTTTTGAACGAAATCCCGCAGAAGAAAGCGTGATACGAGAAAGGCCAGCGTTGCCCCAATTGTGCTTGCAAAGGAAACCAGTACCGTACCCAGTTTGAATCCGAAAAGTGCGCCACCTGCCAGAGTCATTACGGTTGCCCCGGGCAATGACAGGGCGGCAACAAGGATATAAATTCCCACATAACCTGCCGGAGCGGATATCTTATGGGCAGCATAGAAGGTTGCAAAAGACTGCTGCTGTGATTTGAGATATTCCAGTGTCAGATATTGTCTCAGATCATAAGCATAAAAAGCATATGCAAGTATTGAAATGACCAGCATGAGAATGATTCTGGGCAGCATTTTTTTCATTTCCGATTCCCTCTCTGCTATCCCTGTCCCTTTTCAAACATCATCAGGTGTGAGATCTGTTTCTAATCATGTAAAATTTCTTATTTTATCGATATGTAGAGCAAAATGTGTGCCGCAGGATGTGTTGTAATCATTTTTTACCATGTTAAAATTTATATGACAATAGCCATTGTGCCGGTCGCAGAATGTGAACGCCGGTTTTTTGATTTTTACTCTTGTAATACCGCATGGCATGAAAATTGGATATCAAAGTAGAATAATGAATAAATTGAAAATCAACATTGGACTGTTCGAGTCGTTTCATGGTTTAGGGGTTTAGCCTATTTAATGACAGAGCTGAGTTTATGATAAATGGGAAGTATTATTGTAGTTTTTTGGAAATGGTTGAAAATGAAAATTATACAACAGATCAACATTTCATTCAGAAGTCAAAACGGAATTTATTGGGCGAATCTTTCGCGTTTCACAAATCTGTTGATCGTGTTAAACATTACTCTCTTTTTTTTAAGTGAACTGGTTACCAAACATGGATATTATTATACATATTATTCGCTGTTAGCATTAGGAATTGTCGACATAGGCCTTTTGATCCCAATCGGTTTACTTGGCCGTTTGTGGTATTACTGCATTTTTCTTATCATTGAAGCTGTCGGGATTCATTTCCTGGTGGTCAGTATCTGGTATTGGATCGTTATTAATAAGGTCTAATCTAAATCCGTTATGGATCAATATTAGAAATCGTACAACCCTGAAATTAAAAAACGCTGCCTGCATTATAAGAATGAGACAAATGTGTTTCATGATGAATATTATAAGCAAGGTTCTGCTTTCAGGTAAAGCGGTAAAGACGAAATCAGAGATGAAAGAGTGGCGGAAGATTTTGCGGAATAAAATTCATCGTGAATTCATAAAAGGAGATGGAATATGGCAAAGCATGATGTGGCAAGATTCAAACCATATCCCTTTAAAACCGGGCAGAAAATACATATTGACGACGGCCCACGCAGGGGGGACTGGGAGGTTGTGGGAATCAGCAAAAGCAAGGTCAAGCTCCGGTGTCCCGTATCCCTTAGGGAGTTTGAATGGAACCGTTTCTGCTATTTTGCGGAGGAGCAATATAATATAGAGTGGCCTGAAAAGGAATAGAATCGGCTTTAAAACCAGTTCCCTAATTTTAATCCTTTCCTGCATCAGGCTTCATTTTTGATCCTGACAGCTTTTTCCACGAAAGTTTTGTAATTGCATAAGGGAAGGTGACATAGTGCTTCCAGTCCGCGAAATCTCCCCGGAAAATCATGTTACGTGAAATCTGCCATGCCGTTTTGACGGAAGGAATAATCCAGCGTTTCCTGGGTTTGGCAGTGGACAGGTATTCCGGATCTTTGTTCATGGTTTCCAGAAATTCAATCAGATCGGACATGTCAATTCGATGTGCTGTAGTGTCCAGGGAGCGGTATTGTATCTTTCCGGAAGGTCGAATAACAAACATGGCGGGATAGGCGATACCGCCATGTTCATGAGGATTGTGAAGATGGTAGAGATCGATCACTTCTTTATCTACATCACACAAAAGCTGGAACCGAAGTTTCATTTCCCTGATTACTGCCCTGGACTGTTTCGGAGTGTCCACGGAAAGAGCGAAAACATCTGTATCATATTTTCGAAAGGAGCCGAACCGTTTTCGTATTTCAGCCAACTGGCTGATACAGAATGGTCACCAGTGTCCGCGGTAGAATACAAGCAGAACATTCCGGTTCGATTTGAGAGCGGAATACAGAGAGAACTCTTTGTTGTCGGCATTCAGTACTTTGAAATCGGGAGCCTTGTCGCCTATATTCGGTATCTTTTTTTTCATCGTTTCACTCCTTTATTCATGAACCTGCGAAACGTTTCAACCCGTTATTCCGACAGATAATGGATATGGGAGGCATTTCCTGTTTCCTGAAGTGCCTCCCATACCGTATTTTATTTTTTATGCCGTAGTAATTTCCCGGCGATCAGCCATGTCTACAAGGACCCGTTCACGTGCCTTGTCGATACCAAGCTGTTTTCGTTTTTTATCGATATGGGCGATCATCAGGCGCGCCATTTCATATGGATCCGGCGTATAGCACCATTTCCCCATACCCTGCTCCTCCAGTCCTCCAAAGAGAAGTTTGTGGAATTTCGTCTCTTTGACAATGGGGAAGATGACACCAAAAGCGGTAAACACACCTGAGGCGACAAAGTATTGACCAATGGCAATTGCTTTTTCACTCATCCATTCCGGCGCGGCTCCGGCAACCGGCAGATCGGCAATGCTCTCGCCAAGACCTCCTTCTCTGACCATAGCCGATGCGGCAAGCAGAATGCGGCTGTTGTCGATGCAGGAACCCATGCCAAGAACCGGCGGCATTCCAACGGCCTCACAGACATCACGGAGACCCGGTCCCGCGAGAACTGCAGCCTCCGGTGTAGTTAATCCTGCTTTTGCAAGCGCTATCTGGGCGCATCCGGTCTGAAGGACAAGAACATCATTTTTGATTAATTCCTTGACAAGTTCCACATGAACCCAGTCCTGCTTGACCCTCGGGTTGGTGCAGCCGACTACTCCCGCAACTCCACGGATCCTGCCGTTAATGATATTGTCGTTAAGAGGCGTATAGCCTCCCCGGAACGTTCCGCCGAGCATGTAGTTGATATACTCATGCGAGAAGCCGTGAACTCCGGAATTGACAATTTGCGGTATTTCGATGGCAGCGGTTCTGTTTTTGAATCTCGAGATCGCCTTGATGATGATTTCGTCGGTGCAGGCAAGCGGCTCATGCTCGTTGAATTCAATGTGATCCACTCCCTGGATACGGCACTGGGGATTAGTGGTAAAGAGCCGAGTGCCGTAGCAGTCCGCTACCTTGGCGAGTCCCTGCTTGATGCATTGCACATCTACGCACATGGCATCGACAGCGCCGGTAACCAGAACGGCCTCGGTCGACATGAAATTGCCCGCATGGGGCACGCCGTGTCTAACCATCATTTCCGCTCCGGAACAGCACATGCCCACCAGGTTGAGGCCATCGGCCCCCGCATCTTTTGCGGCCTGAGTCAGTACGGGCGAATTGACGGATACCATCATGGACTCGAAAAGGTTCGGCTCATGGCCATGAATAATGATGTTGACCATGTTTTCCTTGAGAACACCCATATTGACTTCAATGGCAACCGGGGAAGGCGTGCCGTACAGAATATCGGAAAGTTCAGTGGCCACCATCGAACCTCCCCAGCCGTCAGCCAGGGCCGTCCGGCTGATCTGTTTTGTGAGATTCTCATGCTGCTGGTCTACACCCATATGGGTACGATGCATCAGTTCCATGATTTCACGCATGGCGCCCCGGGGAACGATACCGAGCTTTCGCCATGTTTCCAGCGTTTTTTTCGGTACAAGCTTTGCAAAGGGAATTTCTCCTTCTATCTGTGTATAAGTTTTTTCAAGCTCCTGGTATAACTCTGTAGCGATTTCTTTTATACTTTTATCTTCGACATCTATTCCGACCGATTTGGCAACAGAATTAAGTTTTATCGGATCTTTAATGCTGTAGTCCTTGATTTCGCCGTTTACAACTTCCCGGAAGAGATTGAGTACTGCC
>JAQYVL010000119.1 GCA_030145525.1 Desulfobacterales bacterium | reverse complement strand
CAGTGGTTCCGATATTGACGCCAGGCCATTCTCCACACCATGTAAGCTATCAGTTTCAGGAGTATCTTTTTGCCGGTGAAGCAGGAGGAGTTTTCATACCGGAATCAGGGTATCTCCGGCCGGCAACTCCGCCCAGATTTTTTTTGGAAACCGCAGTTCGGAGTATTGATCGTTTGATAGAGCGGGACAGCAGGCTTATCTGTTACGGCCATTTTGGAATGAGCCCGAATTGCAGGGAAATGCTGAAAAAAAGCCGCAATCAGCATTTCAGGTGGGAAAGGATTATCGGTGAAGAGATCGGAAAATTTTATCAGGATAATTTTTTAACAAACTGCATGGATAGACTTTTAAAGGAGGATCCTCTGCTTTCCGGGTTTTATGAGTTGAATCCCGCGAAAAGGGAGAGGGAGAGATACTTTTTGAAAAACAGTATCCGGGGTTTTGAGTCAGCCTTGAAGGCTGCTGCTGATTATACGTAAACCGTCCAGGGTCAATGCCGGTTCTACAGCCTCGATTGTTTCCGATACATTGTAAATCAGGGTTGCAAGGCCTCCTGTTGCAATCACCTTTGGTTCGGTTCCCATCTCTTTATTCATTCGCCTTACGATTCCATCTACGAGGCCGGCATATCCGAAAATAATACCGGATTTTATGCTTTCCACCGTATTTTTTCCAATAATGAATTCCGGTTTTTCGAAAAGCTCAACCCTTGGCAGCTTCGATGCATTTTTAAACAGAGCTTCTGATGCAATAATGACCCCCGGTGCAATCGCTCCTCCCAGATACTCTCCTTTTTCCGATATTGCATCAAAAGTCGTGGCGGTTCCGAAGTCGATGACAATCAAACTTTTTTTATACTTGTCATATGCTGCAACCGCATTGACAATTCTGTCAGCACCTACTTCTGAAGGATTGCTGTACAGGATAGGCATATGGGCAGCGGTTTTTGCATCTACCCATCTGGGCTTGTGATTTAGGTACTTTCTGCAGAAAGCGTCATAAATAGTTACAACGGGCGGCACAACGCAGGATATAATGGTTTGTTGAATATCACCGAATTTAATGTTGCTTCCTCCGAAGAGACCGGAAGCCAGGATAAAAAATTCATCATCGGTGGTATTTCTTTCCGTTCGTATCCGCCAGTCTTTTACGAGTTTTGAGCCGTCAAAGATTCCCAGAACCGTATTGGTATTTCCGATATCGATAACAAGAAGCATAGATCACCTAATTTGTTTTTCAATCCTAAGCATTTCGAATCGCATCCACTATTTTGAGAGTCGCACATGTGTTTGCCACATTATGGCATCTTACAATATGAGCGCCTTTTAATGCTGCAGCAGCAACGGCTGCCTGGGTTCCGGTTTCTACAGCAGGCGACTCCGGATGCAGTTCCTTTTTTGAAACACCTTTCAGCTTATTACGGATAAAAGCTTTTCTCGAAGGCCCCACAAGAATAGGCACTTCCAGTATTTTAAATTCTTCAATGCTTTTTATCAACTGAAAATTATGCTCAAGTGTTTTTCCAAATCCGATCCCCGGATCAATGATGATTTTGGACCTGTCGATACCTTTTTCCATGGCAGATCGGATTGCCTGTTTTAGAAATGTTTTAATTTCATTTATAAGATCACTGTAAACAGGTGATTCCTGCATGGTTTTCGGGGTACCTTTCATGTGCATCAGTATAATGGGGACGTTAAATTCAGCGGCAACGGCAGCCAATTCTGGATCATTCCGTAATGAGCTGATATCGTTTATAATAGAAGCGCCAGCGTCAAGGGCTTTCAGTGCGACACCTGATTTTGTCGTATCAATGGAAATGGGGATTGAGATATGTTTGGCCAGATTTTTTATGAGTGGAATCACCCTTCTCATCTCTTCCTTTTCCGCTATAGATTCTGAAGATGGTCTGGTTGATTCTCCTCCGATATCAATTATATCCGCCCCTTCTTCAGCCATTTTTTCAGCATGGGATAAGGCAGTATTATAGTCCAGATATTTTCCCCCATCCGAGAAAGAGTCAGGGGTTACATTCAGGATGCCCATGATCCGGGTTTTTTGACCCAGTTCCAGTACATAATCTCCGCAAATGATATTATATAAATGATTGGCAGCCATTGTCAGACTGTTTCTTCGGAAGGCGCCCCACTATTTTTTCCCTCATCCTGTCCTTCGGAATCAGGGGTACCAAGCTTTATCCCTGGCCGCATGGAATGGATAAGGTCATCCAGCTCGGACCCGAGAACTGTTTCCTTTTCAAGCAGAAGATCAGAGAGCTTATGAAGGATATCGACGTTTTTATTAAGGATATTTTTTGCTTGGTCGTAGCTTTTCGTAACCAGGAGAGTAACCTCTTTGTCAATATTTTTTGCCGTCTCTTCGGAATAATCCTTTTGCCGGGCGATTTCCCGACCGAGAAAAATATGCTCTTCGTCCTGAGCATAGGAAAGCGGTCCCAACAGATCACTCATGCCCCAGCTTCTGACCATTTTTTGGGCAAGCGCTGTTGCTTGTTTGATATCATTGGAAGCGCCGGTGCTGATGCGTTTAAAAATAATTTCTTCCGCAACACGTCCTCCAAACGCTATGGACAGTTCATTTTCAAGCTGGTCCTTATATTTAAAATCGCGCTCTTCGGGCAGAAACCAGGTTATACCTGCCGCATTCCCTCTCGGAATAATGCTAATTTTGTTGACAACGTCGGTATTCGGCAGGAAGCGGGCAACAAGGGCATGCCCG
>JAQYVL010000118.1 GCA_030145525.1 Desulfobacterales bacterium | reverse complement strand
AATTTCAAAAAAGATTGTTTCAATAGGAACTATATTAACCATTTTTTATTTGGTTTCTCTCCATGAAAACAGATAAAAAAAGGGGGAAATATGGATTTGACTAACATTATATGCCCGGAAGATAATGAACGCATGGTAATTAATATGGGTGTTAAAAAGGCAGTTTTTAAGGGCGAAGAAATTACTTACCCTGTTGAAGTGTATGTTTGTAAAAAGTGCGGGCTTGAAATAGGAACAATTGAACAAACAGCAAAGATACAGAATGCTATTACAGATGCATATCGAAAAAAGGTTGGATTGCTTTCGGGTCAAGAAATAAAAGATCAAAGAAAAAAGTTGGGACTGACCCAAAGAGATCTTGCAAGAAGAACCGGTGTCGGTTTGGCCAGCATAAAAAGATGGGAGAATGGTATTATACAGACCAGATCAATGAACTATGCCCTTAAATCGGCATTCCAGGGAATTAAAATTGGAAATTTATACAATGGAAATCGATCATTATCAATTTCCAGAATTAAACTGGTAATGAAGGAATTTGAGGAAGAGCTAGATATTCAATTCCTTGCCAAAAATGATATGATGTTATTTGATGCAAAATATTTATGGTATGCTGATATGCTGGCATATAAAAAGCTTGGAAAAAGCTTAACCGGTGCTACTTATGCAGCACTTCCAAAAGGGCCTCAATTAAACAACTATAAAGACTTGGTTGATGAAATACGTAATGCCGATGAAACGAAAGCCGAACCACTTACCGCTGATGAAAAAAAAATTATCACAAGAATTTCGGTTACGTTTCCAAAAAAATCAATGATAATTGATGCTGCACACCGTGAAGAAATTTGGAAGAAAAAAACGACAGGTTCCCTGATTCCATATTCTGATTCAGTTTATTTAACTGAAATTTAGGATATTGGATTGATTCGATATTTTTTTTGAGCGGCTCTTAGAGCCGTCAGAGCCATTTCGATGTTTTCCTTCCATTCTGAAGGGGAGAGTCCCCAAACCTCACACTCCTCCGGATCAGCGTCACGATGAAATGCAGATTTAAGTTCTCTTATTGTTCTGCTGTCGTAACATTCGGCGGCAAAGGTGTCATCGGATAAAAAAACAGAAGGGCTTTCAGCGGGATTTTCTTTTATGAGCCTTCTGAGTGTTTTAGTATCTTTTGCATACATTTTTCTGATTAAGTCCTCAAACCATTTTGACAGGAAGGTCATTTGCCGGTTTCGATTGTTTTCAGCCGTTCTTTTCCGATGACAATCGCCTTATCCGATTTCATGACCGTTTCATCCGGAGCACAGTTCAGTATCTGCTTATCATTTCTTTTCAGCCCAAGAATCGTATAGCTGTTGTCAAGTCCCCATCCGACAAGTTCCCGATACGTCCAGGTCTTCATCTCTTTTACAGGGGTAAAATAAATCTGGAAGCCCAGACGGTTGCTGGTCAGTTCCTGAATAATGGATTTTACACCAGGATCCTGCAGTTCCTGTATCACGAGGCTGGCGGTAAATTCGGAAACGCATACAGCGCTGTCACATCCCGCAAGTTCAATCTGTTTGATCTTTCCGGGATCGATCACTTCCACAATGGAAAAGATATTCGGATTGATGCTTTCAATCACAAGGGTTGAGGCCAGATTCATATCATCGGAATGTGGATTTCCCGGGTCTTTTGATAAGATAACCGCGTGGCTGGCATTGATGATGTTGGCCTGCATCAGTGTTTCTTCGCGTGTCGGATTTCCGCGAACAAAGCGTACATTGTGTTTTTGCAGTTCTCCCGGAAGCTCGGTCAGGGTTTCATCAATCAGGCAGATCTTTTTTTTTAACGTAGATCGGTCTGATTTCAGCTCCTTTATCAGTTCCAGAACATTTTCCAGCCTGCTGAAATTAACAATAAGAATGTGATTTTCAGATTTTATGTCAGTCATACCTCGTAACCTCATTGAACGTGTTTCAATTAATTGAGCTGCTACTTCAGAGATGATAAGACCCAAAAAACCGATTCCGAAAATCATGGCAGGAATACCGATCAGGTATCGCCCTCCTGTTGTGACCGGAAAATAGTCTCCGTATCCAACAGTTGTCATTGTGACAAGAGCCCACCACATGGCGTCCAGCCAGCTAAGGTCCGGCTTTTCCGGCAGCTCGAAATATAAAAATCCCGAAACGGCATACCAGTATAAGAGAATAAAAAGAAGGATGACCTTTTGCCTGGTTTTCTCAAACAAAAAAAAGTTTCTTTTTTTCCATAATAAAATCAGTATACGATACATTCCTTCAGCTATTCCTTTTCTGCTTCCATGTGCCATTTGTTTTTCAATTGAATCGACCGCCAGGCAATATCGGGATCTCTCCATAATCCTGTTTTTGTAACTACAGACACTTCATCGCCATCGATGATTTTGACGACCATTGCCTCCTGTCCGGAATTGATTTCGAGTGTTGTTGCTGACAGGTTCAGTTCTTTTTTGAATGAGGTTACGGAAGCCGTAAAGAAAAGAGATGCTCCAAGAAGCATAAGAGCGATGGGCCAGAACAGATGATCAGTTGAAATTCGCATAAGGGGCTTCCGGTATTATTTTGATATTATGAGCTCTATAGGTGAATGATTTTTAATGCTTCTAAACAGAGGTCGAAACAGTTTCTGTATTAATCCGGCTCCATAAAATCTTTCAGATTGATTACTTTCTCATCCTTTTTGAGAGTTGCCTGCCTTCTCTCCCACACACCTCTTGCCTTTGCCTGTTTGAGCTCTGTAACAACAGCCTGTATTTCCGGTTTGCTTTCGATCAGGGCTTCGATTTTTTTATTCAGGAGGTGCCAGTTTTTTTCAAGCTCAACTGTTTCAAGGGAAAACTCTCCCAGAAATGAGAGAAGGCCTCCCAGGTGAGCCAAAAGGCCAAAATGAATTGTTTCCTGAATATAATAGGGACAGTGGCACCACAGACTTATGCAGGTGATTCCTTTTTTGGGAGCTTCTTCCTGCAGGATTGAATGAATAGAGCTGGGGCCCTCATAGTAGATCAGGTTGACATTCTTTTCAGTTAGCTTCAGAGCAATTTTTTCGTTTGATACAACACCGGATACCATATGATCGGAATGCAGGACATTATCATACATGCTTCCCAGGCTGATAATTGTATCGATTTTCATTTGCTCGCAGATTGAGAACAATTCATCTCTGAAGTGATACCATCTGAGGTTTGGTTCTTCCGCAATAAATATTACAAGATCACGCTCTCCGGGATCTGTTTTTGCTTCAAAAAAAGTCCCTCCGGGCATTATCAGTTGGTGCAGTTTTCCCATTTCGATTTTTACAAAGGGTCTGGAGGCATCGAAGCGATAAAAAACATCCGGATTGAGGGCCGCAAATTCTCTGCCTTTCAGTTTTTTTGCAAGATAGACAACCATCCCCTTTGATATATCCATGGCATTTCCCCAGCCGTTAAAACCGATGACCATAATCGGCCGTTCAAGCCGGGGGAGGTATTTTATATGGATTCCTTTTTCGTTCATAAGTCTACTATTCCAGTTTTTTCATGATATCCTTTGCAAAACCCTTCAGTTTGTTTTGCAAGGATTTATGTAAAACAACTTTGAGATACAGGTTCCCGGGGACCCCTCCGCCTTTCCCCGGCTCTCCCATCCCTGCGAGCCGTATTTTTTGCCCTTCTTTAATGCCGGGAGGAATTTTTACAACCAGTTTTTTTGACGTTTTCTTTAAAAAATAAGCATAAGGCCCGCCTTTTGTTCTCTGAGGAGGTGTGAGCCGGATAATATCATATATGTTTCTTCCGTTTGCCGGTAATTCAACACCGCTTATTTTTTCCAGAAGAAGCCTGGAAAAGTTTCCAAGACTACCAAAGGGGAGATTTTTCGATCCTGTTCCTTTCCCTCCAAGAAAACCGGAAAGCAGGAAGCCTGCTGCAAAAAATCCCGGGCGCCTAAATTCAAAAGTTTTGTAACCTTTCCCGTAAAATTCAGAAAATATTTCATCCACCCCCCTGTATCCGAATGTCTTTGCAATTTCATCAAAGACACGGTTGATATCGGACCCTGAAAATATATCCCGCTCCGAATATTCATTTCTGAACTTTCCATATGCGGAATCGCCAAACCGCTGACGCATGGAATCATATTCGTTTCTTTTGGAAGGATCTGAAAGTACAGCATATGCTTCATTTACCAGTTTCATTCTTTCAGCAGCTTCCGGGTTTTCACGGTTGCGATCCGGATGATATTTAAAGGCATGTTCCCGGTAAGCGTTCCGGATCTGTTTTGCATCGGCGCCTTTATCGATACCAAGTGTTTTATAGTAATCTGTTTGAGCCATAAAATCCAGTTTTCTCCAAAATTATCGTTCCGATTTTGATTTTTTGTCGGATGATTGTAGAATTTTCTCTGTCAAACAATCAACTCAAGGATCTCATGGGGATTATTGATAAGCATCCTGGCGCCGTTTTCCCTTAGTTCCTCTTCCTCCCGATACCCCCAAAGCGCACCGACTGGAAACATTCCCGCTGAAACCGCAGTCTTCATATCAACCGAGCTGTCTCCAAGATACAGAAAATCAGACGGTAATATATCAAGGTGTGCTGCAATTTCAAGGGCACCGGCTGGATCCGGCTTTCTCGGGGCATGATCTCGTTGTCCGAAAACGAGATCAAATCTCCATTTTGTCAGAAGGTTTTTAACGGAACGAACTGTTAATTCATGCGGTTTGTTGGAAAGAACGGCTTTTTTTGTTTTCCTTACAGCCAGTTCATCAAGGAGTTCCGGTATACCGGGATATAATACGGTCCTTAAATCGCAGTTTTTTTGATAAAGCGCTTTAAATTCTTTGACACCGGCCGCTACCGTATCCGGGTCTCTATTTTTTTCAGGGAGGGCCCGCTGGATCAGCATGGCGGCGCCGTCGCCTATAAAATATCGATATTCACTGGTTTCGTGCCCGGGGAATCCTCTTTTTTTCAGGACACGGTTTGCGCAAGACCCGATATCATCCAATGTGTTCAAAAGGGTGCCGTCTAAATCAAAAATGATACCTTTGAATTGCATACAGGGCCGGTCCTAATTCGTTTTCATTAAAGTCTGCCTTCATCACGATCCATGTATACTATCTTTTTTCAATCGTATTATCAAACGATAATCTCAAATCCCTCATGATCCATCGTGTGGGGAAAAATGCGCCGGCCTTCTCGTATTATTTCCATACATTTCTATGGCTGCCTTTTCGATTTCATGCTGTTTTACGGACAGGCGGAACAAAGACCTCTCTTTTACCCGTTCTTTCCAGAGTTATGGCTTCGGCAGGACAATTGTATGCGCAAACTCCGCATCCAATACATTTATCCTCTTCGATCCTGGCTGTCTCATTCATAGAGATGGCTTCCATCGGGCATTTTTCAACGCATTCTTCACAGCTTGTGCATTCGTTTTCATCCACGTTAGCGAGATAGGATGTATAGGTGTGAGTGGGAATGGCTCCCCGATAATAGTTTTCGAATGTTCCGCAGCAGCATTTACAGCAATTACAAATAGCGAGCTCATCTTTTTCAATATCGGATTTAACATGGAAGCTTTTGTGGACCAGGCCGTCTTCTTCACTCTGGAAAACAATTTTTTTTGCTTCTTCTTTGGAAATTTCCCGGCCAAACTTATAGTCGATCACAAACCTGGCGGTCTGGCCGAAGAAAAGACAGTTCTCTTTATGATCAGTTACTTCGCATCTTTTTCCCAGGAGATTTTTTTCATGCCGGCAGTAGCAATTGGCCACGGCAATGGTGTCAAATTTATCAACTATACGGTTGATACTCTCATATGGGAGAATGTTATCGACATTTTGTTTGATCTCCGCTTCAACCGGGACCACCCTTGTGATGGGAGTTCCTGTTTTAAACATATCCACAACGCTGTCGTAGTTTTCTTGAACAATTTCGGATAGTTCTCCGAACAGTCGGTCAAACAGCACAGCCAGTTTTTTTTCCTTTTCCGTTTCTTCTCCCCGCATCAAGGTGAATTCAAAAAGCCCGGGGACCGGAGGCATGAGGCGGTAAATGACCTGACCGGTTTTTTTGCTTGGAATCCCTGTAATGACGCCAATATGCATCAACTCATCCAACATGCGATTCAAATCATCTTGCTCCAGGCTGCTTTTTGCCCTGATTTCTTCAAGCGTCATAGGTTTTGTAAATATCGGGACAAACTTTGCCTGTTCCTCGTTCATCACCGTCTGGAGCAATTCGATCAGGGTGTCGGTAACGGGAATGGGAATTTGACCTGCCTGGTTAACTGCATTGGCAACATCCTGCCATAATTGTTTTGACATGAGCTTTTCTCCTTTTCTGTGCGTTAGCTATTCTTCAGCGCCTGCCAGATTGCCTGAGAAATCTTTTGGGCGGCCTCTTTCGGGTTTGTGCGCGCCTGGCCGAACAGATAATGCCGGGCAAACTCCAGGCAGGGCCCCATAAGGACCGAAATAAAAATATCCGGCGGCAGCTTTTTCAGCTTGCCGGCGTTAATATGTTCTTGAAACCAGCTGGATGCCTGTCGCAGAAAGGTATGATTCAGCCTTTTGAATTCTTCTTCAGCTTTACCCATGAAAGCTGCATGGCGTTCCTTAAAGAGGTAGCGGGACCAGTCCGGGTTGTCAATGACCCACCATAAATGATAGTGAACAACTGCGGTTATACCATCCCTTGCATTATCGCAATTCTCCAGTTCGGCTAAATATCCATTCTGATAGTTCCGGATACCTTCGATGTAGACGGATGCCGCAAGCTGTTCTTTGCTTTTAAAATGATGATAAACACTGCCGATACTGGCGCCGGCAAGTTTGCATATATCGGCAACGCCGGTATCTGTAACCCCGGTTTTTATAAAACATGCCAGTGCCGCCTGAAGAATCTGCTGTCTGCGCTTAGTCGTAGTCGCATGTTGGGAGTGTTTTCTTTTCATAGATTAGAATCTTATTCTAAAATATAATTCTTGTCAAGTTTTAAAAAATAGAGTAAAATAGTTCATGTCGGAGAAAATGCTGGTTTTTATAAACTGAATCCGGGATACGGCTGATCAGCAACAAGGGGGAAAAATGGAATACAGCGGGGGCGATATCATTGCCAAAGTCTTAAAAAGTCATGGAGTTCAACATCTTTTTACGCTGTGCGGAGGTCATATCTCTCCCATTCTTGTCGGGAGCAAAAAAATAGGCATAAAAATTGTCGATGTCAGAAGTGAAGTCCATGCCGTATTTGCTGCCGATGCTGTTTCTCGAATGACCGGTGTCCCGGGTGTTGCCGCAGTAACTGCCGGCCCTGGTGTGACCAATACGATCACCGCTTTAAAAAATGCCCAGATGGCCCAGTCCCCGTTGGTTGTATTGGGAGGCGCAGCCGCAACCATAATAAAAGGCCGCGGTTCTCTTCAGGATATTGATCAAATTTCACTGGTAAAATCGTGTGTCAAAGCGGCGCTTACCATTAACCGCAATTGCGATATAATCCCGGTTATGGAACAGGCTTTCCAGACAGCTCAAACAGGCGTTCCCGGGCCCGTTTTTGTTGAATGTCCGATAGATCTTCTCTACAGCGAAAAACTGGTTCGAGACTGGTATGGTTCCGCTGCCGGTAAGCCAGGTTGGAAAAGTTTGAAAAGTAAATTTTTTCAGCTTTATCTGAACCATCACGTTGACCGAATGTTTGCGTGTGATTTGGATACCGTGGAACCGGAGCCGCAGGAAGTAAAACTTCCCCCATTGAAAAAGAACAAGATTGAAAAAGCAGCGCAGCTGATTCAAAAGGCAAAAAAACCGGTTCTGGTTATTGGCAGTCAAGCCATGCTCCGTCCTGGTGAAACCGGGAAACTCGCATCGGCGGTTTTGAAAATTGGAATTCCGGTCTACCTGACCGGTATGGCCAGGGGATTGCTGGGCGCATCGGGGTCAATTCAAATGCGCCACAAAAGAAGAGGGGCTCTTAAAAATGCAGATCTGGTCATGATTGCCGGTATGCCGTGTGACTTTCGTCTGGGATATGGCCGGGCCATAAATGCAAAGGCAACTTTTATTTCGATCAATAGAAGTAAACGCGACCTGGCCCTGAACCGGAAGCCTGATTTGAGAATTCAAACAGATCCTTCTCTTTTTTTATGTTCGCTTTCAGAAAAAGGCGGAAGTAAAAAGAACAAATGGGAGCCGTGGATTCATAAGCTGCAGCATAATGATGAGAAAAGAGAAGAAGAGATCGTAAAATTGTCCGAGGAAAAAACTGATTTCGTCAATCCCATTTTATTTTTGAAGAAACTGGATCGGTTTTTGGCAGAGGAGAGTCTAATCGTGGCGGATGGTGGAGATTTTGTGGCCACTTCATCTTATATTTTACGGCCTCGAACTCCGCTTTCATGGCTTGATCCCGGAGTGTTCGGAACCCTTGGTGTCGGTGCCGGGTTTGCCATGGGTGCGAAACTCAGCAAGCCGGATTCGGAAGTATGGCTGATCTATGGCGATGGCGCTGCAGGATATAGTCTGCAGGAATTTGATACCTGTGTACGTCATCATATTCCGATCATTGCGGTCGTCGGCAATGATGCGGGGTGGGCGCAGGTTGCCAGGGATCAGGTGGAAGTTTTAAAAGATGATGTCGCCACCAACCTGAATCGGACAGACTATCACCGCATTGTAGAAGGATTTGGCGGAAAGGGATTTCAAATCGATCAGGAGGACCAGATTATACCGACCCTGGAAGAAGCCAGAAATATAGTGAAAGACGGCATGCCTGTATTGATAAACCTTCTCATCGGCAAGACCGATTTTAGGAAAGGCTCTATCTCCATGTAAAAGTTAGCGGCTACCGGATTTTTATAAACGGAATCAGCATGGGAATCTTTTTTTGATAGTCCTGATACGTTTTTCCAAGAGTGTTCACAAGGCCCCTTTCTTCGAGCAGCGTGCCGATGATTATCCAGGCTGTCCATAAAAAGTTGAACAGCAGGCGGTCTGATGTTAAATCCGGGAAAGACCATATCATCATGAGCGAGAAAAGATATAGCGGATGCCGGACAATACGATACGGTCCCTTGAGAACAAAAGGCTGCGGCCGAATCTCTTTCCCGCGAAGCCGATACCTGATGGATTTTATACCCAGGGGATCGAGATGGCTCAGGGAACGGTTTCCCCAGATGTTGCCTGCTATTGCAAGCAGGAACATC
The DNA here is from genome assembly GCA_030145525.1 of Desulfobacterales bacterium. Lineage (GTDB taxonomy): Bacteria > Desulfobacterota > Desulfobacteria > Desulfobacterales > SURF-7 > JAQYVL01. Next base: position 12,180 of record JAQYVL010000118.1, on the reverse strand, counting down.
ATTCTGCAAAACAGGCGAGGCAGGCCCTGAAGAGAAATGAAAGCCGTAGAAGACTGCTGCCAGAAAAAAACGAGAATCAGAACACAGATTCCGGAAGCGATTGAATAAACGGCACCGGTAAAAACGTTTGTAAAAATACCTTCAAGCCATCTCTGAAATGGTTTTCGAACCATGACGCTGTGCTGAACAAAAAAGATCATGCAGAGGAGTGCGTTCAGCGCTAACGATTCTGATTCGTTTAATCCAAGGTTTAGGGGGAAAAATTGTCCGGTTAGCAGAAACCAGCCAAGAATCAGCATTGATCCCCCTCCAATGAGAATGGACATCAAGATAACGATATTAGATTTCAGTTTGAAGGAAAAAGAAATTTTTTGATGGTTCATTGACTTTTATCACCTTAATTGAAAGCTATGTTCAAAACATCCCGTTTGCCCAAATTGAATGCGTTGAGGCAGACGCTTGCTTTGAAAAGTTTATCCTATGTATCATATTCGAAAACGTTGTCAACGTAATCGAATATCTTCTTTCAGTACGGAACACCCTTTCCGAAAGGTATGCCCAGTTTTCTCATTTTATGGCGCAATGTTGCCGGGTGAATTCCCATCAATTCGGCTGCTCCGCCTTCTCCTCCAACTTTTCCTTTGGTCCTTTTCAGTACTTTCCGAATATGACCTGAAACAATTTCGTCCAGGAGCAGTGTTGCGCTATCTGGGAAATCAATTGTTTCCGCTCTTCTTTCCGGTTTCACACCTTCCACGCCGTCAAACCGCAGGGGAGTCTCCCTGTTGACAATCATTTCTTTTTCAACAGTATTTTCCAGTTCCCGCACATTGCCCGGCCAACAGTAGGATTTCAGTTTCTTGATTGCCCCCTTTTCGAGCGCAGGGTAATCTTCAAATCCCATCTGCCTGTATTTTTTAAGAATAAAATGCTGTACAAGAGCAGGGATGTCACATTTTCTTTCCCGTAAAGGAGGGATGTGAATGGGAAAAACCATAAGTCTGAAATAAAGATCCTTCCGGAAACGTTTTTCTTCAATCAGGGTCTCCAGGTCACGGTTGGTGGCGGCGATAACCCGGATGTCCACCTTTATCGCCATTGCGGCGCCAACCGGTTCGAATTCCATATCCTGAAGAACGCGCAGCAGCCGAAGCTGGGCAGCATGTGGAAGCTCACCGATTTCATCCAGAAAAATCGTGCCGTTATGGGCTCGCTCAAAACGACCTCGTCTTTTTTCAACCGCTCCGGTAAACGCCCCCTTTTCGTGTCCAAAAAGTTCGCTGTCAATAAGTGTCTCCGGTATGGCGCCGCAGTTTATCTTGATAAATGGACCATCTCTTCTGGGTGACAGGTTGTGTATGGCGTTTGCAATTACCTCCTTGCCGACTCCGGTTTCTCCAAAAAGAAGAACCGGACTGGGAAGAGGGGCAACCTGATGGACCTGCTGCATAACCTGGCAGAGACCGAATTCAGCTCCTACAATCTCCTCGCTTTTCTGAAGCCGAAGCTCATTTAAAAGATATTTATTATCATCGGCAAGAAGATTTTTAAGTTGCAGCAGTTCCCGGTATCTTCTGCTGTTTGAAAGCGCAATTGCAAAAGGAGCCCGTAAGAGTCTTACCAGATCAAGGTCTTCTTTGCGAAACCGGTCCCATCCTTCTGCCCCGAACCCGACAACACCCACCTCTTTGCCGTCAATGATCAGGCGAAGAATCATCACGGATTCTTTTGAATGAATTCCTACGATCCGAAGCATTTGTTTGCCCAGAGGATGCAGGTCCGCCCGGTTCAGCAGCATCTCTTCAGGCATGCTCCGGCCGTCACCAATAAAAACCCAGACCGGAGAGGGATAATCAAATCGAATATCCAGCTGTTTCCCCTCTTTATGGTCGGCCATGGCAAGAACGGTTCCGGTTTTTTCTTTCAGTTTGATATAGTGCAGGTAGATTCTATCTATTTTAATGTATTTTTTCAGATAGTTAAAGCATCCAAACAGCGCCTTTTCGATTTCAATCGAGCCGCATATGCGCAAGGTGGCCTCACGAAAGAATTTATTTTCATCTATCTGCATCACATCCCCATATATTATTGTCATATATGATATTTTTCTTGCAATATATCACATGCGATACTATAAATGTCAAATATAATATTTTAAAAGGCGGTCTTACTTTTATTTAACTGATATTAAAGCCAAATATATAATGGCACATTCCCTGCTTTACTGGAAGGAAAAGGCCATTATACCATTTTGGCATTAGCTGAAACCGGGGGAAAAGATGAGCTATCAAACCATTCTGTATGAGGAAAAAGACCATATTGGCATTCTGACATTAAACAGGCCCGAGACAGTCAATGCACTGAATCGGACGATGATCGAGGAACTGGAGCAGGTTTTCCAAGATCTTGAATATAGCAATACCGCCCGGGTATTGATTCTTACCGGCGGAGGAGAAAAAGGCTTCTGCTCCGGAATGGATATGAAAGAGTCCGCTGCAATACTTTTCGAAGCCTCGCCGGAACTGATTTATCAATATCAGAGCCGGGCTTCCCGCCTGTTTTATAAGATGAGGTGCATACCTCAACCGATCATAGCGGCGGTTCACGGCGCAGCAGCCGGCGCGGGTTTCAGTTTTGCCATGACTTCGGACGTCCGGGTTATCACGCCTGAGGCCAAATTCAATGCCGCGTATATTAACATCGGGCTAGGCGGCGCGGATCTCGCCAGCAGTTATTTTCTGCCGAAACTGATCGGCCTGGGAAGGGCAAATGAATTTCTGCTGACAGGAGATTTTATGACATCTGAAGCCGCAATGCAGCTCGGGTTTGCAAGCCGGATGGTTCCCAGAGATCAACTAATGGAAACAGCACGTGAGATTGCAATCAAAATGGCGGAGAAAAATCCATTGGGCCTTAAAATGACAAAGGAAGCCATAAATCAGAACCTGGGAGTCTCTTCACTGGAACAGGCACTTCATTTTGAAAACCGGAATCAAGCTTTCATGATAACGGCAATGAAAGTGAAGGTATAGCTGATGGGTTTTATCGGAATATAATCCAAGGTTCAGGAAGAGCTGAAAAGATTCGGTAAGCTTGAGAGAAAGATCTTTATAGCCGATGTCATAAACAGGTACCGATTGAATCGGAAAATTATTATGACAACCACTTAATAGAAGGGAAAAATAATGGATTTTCACTTTTCAAATGAAGATAAAAAAACTTTGAAAGAGGTGAGATCGTTTATAAAGGCGGAAACAACACCGGAACTCATCGCTGAAACCCATAAGCTGGGACACATTTATGGCGGAAAAGAAGGACGCAGGTTTATCAGAAAATTTGCATCAAACGGATGGCTGACACCGAACTGGCCGGAGGAGTATGGGGGGCTCGGACGTTCCGCCGTATTGAATGCCGCAATCCGGGAAGAGATGGCCTATGCCTCCGTGCCGGTAGTTTTTGTTGCCGCACACATGGCCGGACCGGTCATCATGCATTTTGGCAGTGATGAGATGAAAAAGGAGTGGCTTCTGCAGATAGCGCGGGGAGAAATAGAATTTTCGCTGGGCTATACAGAGCCGCAGGCAGGATCAGATCTTTCCGCTCTGGATATCCGGGCTGTGCTCAAGGGAGACCGATTCATAGTCAGCGGCCAGAAGTCGTTTAATACAGCATCTCATGTTGCTGATTATCACTGGCTGGCAGCATTAACAGATCCGGATGCCAAACGGTATCACGGAATGTCTCTTATGATTGCAGATCTTAAAAGTCCGGGAATTGATATACGGCCCATGACAACCATGGCCGGGTGGCAGACAAACGAAGTTTTCTACAATGATGTGGAAGTGCCCGGAAAAAATCTGGTAGGAGAAATCAATCACGGCTTTTTTTACCTTATGTCTGCCCTTGATTATGAACGAATGTATCCGCTTGCTGCCTATGAAAAGGTTTTTGACATGATTGTGAAATATGCAAAAGAAACCATAACAGGCGGGCAGCCGGTTTCAAAAAATCCTATTGTCAGGCAAAAACTGGCGCAGATAAAAATTCAGCTGGAGGCTAACAGGCTTCTCTACTATAGACTGGCGCACATGGTTGACCATGGACAGATACCCAATTACCAGGCCTCAATGCAGAAACTATTTGCCACGGAAACCGCGCAGCTGATTACAAATACCGGTATGGAAATTCTCGGCCCCTACAGTCAGATGAAGGAAGGATCAAAACATGCGGTTCTTTCCGGCCAAATGGAGAACTACTACCGAACAAGCGTGGTTGAGACCATCTATGCCGGGACATCTGAAATACAGAGAAACATTATTGCTTTGAGAGGCCTTAAACTTCCGAGCAAGTAGCAGGAGAAAACATCATGAATTATGATTTCACTTCGGAGCAGAATATACTCAAGGAATCGGCTCATAAGCTGCTGGCAAAGGAATGCACCGGTCAGCATGTAAGAGAAATGGCGGAAGATGAACAGGGGTTTTCATTGGAGCTTTGGGAACAGATGGCGGAACTGGGCTGGATGAGTCTTTTGATACCGGAAAAGTATGAAGGCTCAGGGGTCAATTTTTTTGATCTTTCAATTTTTTTGTCCGAAATGGGATATCACTGCCTTCCAGGGCCGTTTTTTTCAACAGTCGTATCCGGCGGACTTGCTCTCCTCGAAGCAGGAAGTGATGCGCAAAAGGGAAAAATACTACCGGATATATCCAATGGAAGGTGTAAAATTTCCCTGGCATGGATGGAGGAGGAGGGCAGATATTCACCGGAAGGAATAAAGCTTGGTGCCCGGAAAAAGAACGGTCACTTTATACTTTCCGGGAAAAAGCTTTTTGTTCCGGATGCACATGTTTCAGACATTATTATTTGTGCGGCCAGAACATCGGATGATTTGAAATCCATCACACTTTTTCTTGCGGAAACAAAGGCCAAAGGAATCCGTATTCAATTGCTGGATACCATGGCTGGTGACAAACAGTGTGAAGTTCTTTTTGATCATGTTGAAATACCGGAAGAGAACATTCTGGGAGAGCTTGACAGAGGATGGCCGATTCTAAAAAAAGTGCTTCTGAAATCGGCCGTTGCAAAGTGCGCCGAAATGAGTGGAGGTGCGGAAAAAGTTATGGACCTTGTTATCCCCTATGTAAAAGGGCGGAAACAGTTTGGACGCCCCATCGGGGCATTTCAGTCTGTTCAGCATCAGTGTGCGAATATGCTCACCTACATAGAAACCATGAAGTATCTGATGTATCAGGCGGCATGGCGGATAGACAAAGGATTTTCTTTTGAAAAAGAGGCTTCGATATGTAAAGCGTGGGCGAGTGATTCTTACCGGAAGCTGGTAGCCTTGGGGCATCAGGTTATAGGCGGGGTAGGGTTTATGGAAGAGTATGACCTCCAGCTTTACTTCAAGCGTGCCAAAGCGGCGGAACAGCTGTTCGGTGATGCTGATTTCCACCGGGAATGGGTTGCCCGGGGAATGTTTTGAAACCGGTCTAACCTGTTTTGTGAATCATACAGGTGCTCATGGCATGGGCATACAGTTTTTCATTGCGGTCAAAAATTCTGGCTTCAACACGTGCAATCTGGCGCCCCTTATGAATGATTCTCGCCTTGCAGTGCACTGTTCCTGATCGATGAGTAATGGGGCGGATAAAATTTACCTTGATTTCAAGGGTGGAACAGGTAAAGCCTGTTGAAAGGGTTGAGAGGACTGAAGCTGTCATGGTCGTATCCAGAAGCGTGGCTGCAATGCCGCCATGTACGGTGGCAAAGGGATTATAATGATACTCGGCAGGCTCAAGCTCAAAAATGACGTTCCCTTCTTCTACTTCCCGAATTCGATAGCCGATTAACCTTGCAACCGGCGGCGGCTCTATCTTGCCATCCCGGATGCCGCATAAATAATCATACCCGCTGATCGCATCAGATGCTCTTGCGCTTAATTTCGAGTCCTGCCAGATAATTGTGCGTGTCCGCGTATTTTCCATTTTAAATTCCCCAGCTTTTACGAAGAAGTCATGGCGATTGAATATCAAACCCTGATACAAATGAAAATACCAAAAGAAAAATTTGTCTGACAGGCAGCGTTCAGGGTCAGCCCTGTTTGATATTCTTGTATAAGTCTGTTAGATAGTATCCATTCAAAACAGGCTGATATGAGTTTCCGATTCAGACATATTTGACGGCTTCGTAAAAAGCCCAATTTCTTTGTTGCGCTTCACCTTGTATAATTGCGGAATAGGCTAACTATGCCTCATTATACAAGCTTTGCGCGCCTCGAACTTGAACTTTTTACTTTGCCGTCTGTTCTGCGGCTTTTTACGAACTTATCATATTTGACAGTCGTGTTAAAAATTCAAACTTCATGAAAGCAGCTCCTATGGATACCAATCCTTACGAAACAGAAAGGTATGAAGATTCGTCTCAGAAGGCCTCACGGTTCGATTGTCCGATTCTGATTGTCGATGATAATGACGTCAATCTGAAATTGAACCAGCGGATATTGCTGAGAGCAGGTCTTCGTAATTTAATACCATGCAATGACAGCCGGGATGTACTGGGTCTTTGTGAGAAATATGCCATCGACATTGTACTTCTTGATTTAAAGATGCCCCATATAAAAGGGGAAGAGCTGCTGCCTGAAATCAAAAGGCTATTTCCAAACATCTATGTAATCGTCGTAACAGCCCTGAAGGATATTCAAACAATTATTAACTGCATGAAAGCCGGTGCTTTTGATTATGTCGTCAAACCGGTTGAAAAAGAGATTTTGTTTTCCGCGATAGACAGGGCGCTTCGAATTCTCCGTCTGGAGAGAGAGAACAGGGATCTTCAAATACGTTCCGTAGGCCTCAAAAATCCACAGGCGTTCAGAAAGATTATTACAGGAAGCCATAAGATGGTAGATATTTTCAGAACTATCGAATCTATTGCACCTTCTCCATGGCCCGTATTTGTTTCCGGTGAGACCGGTGTCGGCAAAGAGATGATTGTTAAGGTGATTCACGCTTTAAGCGATCGAAAAGGGCAGCTGGTAAGCATCAATGCGGCCGGCCTTGATAATCAAATGTTTTCGGATACGCTTTTCGGACATGTAAAAGGAGCTTTTACAGGTGCGGACAAAGAAAAAAAGGGGCTGCTTCAAAATGCAGCACAGGGAACTATCTTTTTTGATGAGATCGGTGACCTGGACGGATCTTCTCAAATAAAGCTTCTCCGACTTATCCAGGAAGGTGAATTCATGCCCCTCGGCAGTGAAAAATTGTATTATTCTGATGCGCGCATTATTACGGCAACCAATCAGGATTTATGGAGTCTGCAGCGAAAAGGGACGTTTCGAAAAGATTTGAACTATCGATTGAGAACCCATCATATCCATATTCCGCCATTACGGGAAAGAATGGAAGATCTGCCGCTTCTTGTGGATTACTTTGTAGAACAAGGGGCTCTTATTCAGGGCAGGAAAAAACCGAAGGTTCCGGATAACCTGCTGAAACGGCTGCAAACCTATTTTTTTCCGGGAAATATAAGAGAATTGCGTTCGTTACTTTTTGATGCAGTAAGCCGAAATCAATCCGGTTCCCTTTCGGTTGAATTGTTCGAATTGCAGCTTCAGAAACAGTCGCCGGAAGATATGGAAAATAGTGCTATTGAGGAGACGAGGGTGGTTTCGTTCCCTCCCGCGCTTCCCTCGCTTCAGGAGATGTCCAGTCTGTTGATACAAGAGGCCCTGAAAAGGTCAAATCATAATCAAACCATTGCTGCCGAGATTTTGGGTATTTCTCAGTCAGCCCTCAGCAGGCGTTTGAAAAAAAATACCAGATCATAATGTAATTTCAAACCGGCAGCCTGAATCTGTTTTATGGCTATGCAATTAGTCATAAAACAGACACAATATGCAAAAACGCATATAAATAAAAATCGATTTGTATTAAGGTGTTATAAATTGTATCCGAAATGAGCTATGAAATATTGCATAAAAATGCTTTCGTTCAAAGTGCTATTTCAGGATCTCAAGATGCAATCCCTAAGTGTCTTGGTATCTTATCAACTCGGCATGATTTTTGATAACATAGTATAATCGAACAAACGACATGACCGTAAACATGGATCACACTTTGGGTTGGAATTATTAGTAAGCTTTTAACATCAAGTTCTTATTGAAGATATCCCTTCCAAATGGTTCTGAATTCGTTATTTGTCTGAAGTGCTATAAAAAAAATAGTCTCAAGGAGGATAAGTTCAGAAATGTTTGGATGATATGGAGGCATTGCACACTATTTGCACATAGCAGGTTGTTGGTATTATAATGAAAAAATTACAGACGTCATGGAGTTATGGTCAAGAACCGGGGAAATCGGCTAATGATGAAATTAATGCAAGATATCAGCCGATTGTTAATCTGTCGACAGGTGAAACAATCGGTTGGGAGGCCTTTACAAGAATTGAAAATGACAGTTTTTTTCGATTTTTTTCAGGTGGTTCCGCTAACACGGACATTATTCCTTTTAGTCCGCTTATCGATGTGGACTGTTTTGAGAATGCCATTCAAAGTTTGGGAAAGGTTTATTCCCAGCATAAAATATTTTTGAATATTCAGCCCCATAGTTTCCGGCAAGAAATCTTCAGCCCCCTTGAGATCAGTCGTTTTCTGGATGAAAACGAGATAAAACCATACCAGGTGGTTTTCGAAATCAGCAGCCGAAATCGTTTTCAAGAAGATTCTTTTTTCAGGAATCAACTGGATCTGCTGAGAACTCAAGGCGTTCAATTTGCCCTGGATAATGTAGGCTCAGGACAGTCGGATTTTCGGTGGATTGCGGATTTAAAGCCGGATTATATTAAAATTGACCGTCAATTCTACCAAAACCTTCAAACGGAAAAGGTTGTGAACCTGCTGCTGGAATCGCTGGTTGCCTTTTCGAATCAGATGAATATCTGTGTTATTGCAGAACGGCTTGAGAATCTTCCTGAAATTGAACACCTCGTTGATCTGGGTATTCAATACGGTCAGGGATATTATTTTGCAAGGCCTGATTTTCCCAAAAAGGCGGCAGTATCCAATGCCCTGCCAAGACGCAGCAAGACGGTAAGTCCGAGAAAAAAATGTCAGTTGATGAAGTACCAGCTTCCCATCGGAAAATATGCAACGCCTGTCCCGACAATCAATCAAAAAACAACGATTGAGGAGTTGAGAAAGAGCTTTGATTTGAAGTCGGTTTCCGGAACCGCTATTGTTGTAGATGAGAGCAAACCGGTTGGTATTGTCAAGGAGCAGTATTTATATCGTGTTCCGGGTTTGAAAATAGGAATTTCCAGATCAAATCAGATTGATCTTGCTGAATTCATGGATAGGAACCTTCTGATTTTTGAGAGCGAGATTCAGACTGCGAATATTATCGAACAGGTTTTCAAGCCGAAACAAAATAAAGACGCGGCCAGTCCAAACATAATCGTTACTTTGAAGGGAAAACCTTTTGGAATTGTTTCTGTAGAAGAATTACAGGATGTTTTTGTACGATATCAAATTGATGAAGCAAGAGATGCCAATCCGCTCACCGGGCTTCCCGGAAACATGGCTATTCGTCAGGCCCTGGATGAATGCTACAGAGTCGGGCAACCCATCAGTCTTATCTATGTGGATCTTGATTATTTCAAGGCTTATAATGATCAATTCGGATTTGAAAAAGGAGATCAGATGCTGCTTCAGCTCTCTCAAATTCTTTCATGGGCAATCAAGCGAAAAGGAGGGCATGGAGATTTCCTGGGGCATATCGGAGGAGATGACTTTATAATTATAACTAAATCCGAGCAGGCGGTTGGAATTTGTCAACTGGTGATCAGGTCTTTTTCAAGGATTAGAAAAAGCCGGTATGACAAGAAAGAGATCAAGCAGGGTTATGTAATCGGTCTTGATCGTGAAAAAACTGAGAGCAAAATACCCCTTGTCTCTGTTTCTCTTGCCATTGTGGATTGTAATCATCGATCGGAAATAACAGATCTTCCTAAGCGGGCCGCAACCATGAAGCGCTATGCCAAAACGATTAGCGGAAACGTTTATGTTTTTGATCGGCGTACAAAACCCCATTGAGAAAACCCATATCCATTTCCGAATCCTCTATTCTGTTTCGAAATAAGTTTTGCTACAGAATTAACTTTTTGTTATGTAAAAGGAGAAGCGAATGACTATAAATATCAACCTCTCTAAGCAAAGTGATTATTTAGAAGTTGCTGTTACCGGCTCATATGATATGAATGATGCTATATACAAGTTTTCTCATGTACTTGATGCTTGCCGGCTTACAGACCTATCAAAGGTGCTGATTGATTATAAGGAGTTACAGGCCCATGGCAGTGAGACTGAAAAAAGTCTCTATGCTTTCGGAGTTGAAGAGCATTACCAGAAACATCTTAATTCAGGTGGCCATGAGTTACAAGTTGCCTATGTTGGCCCGCAGGTTATGAATTATAAACCTGGTGTGAAAATGGCTAAAAATGGCGGATTGCCATATAAGTTGTTTGATAATCGCAATGAGGCATTTGAATGGCTGAACGTGAAAAGCTCATAATACGAAGGCCAACCAGTCGGCAAGAAGCAGGGAGGCTTGGCAGGCGGGTCTATATAGCGCCGCTGGTTACCCGTGTCGTTGTTGCGCTGAAAATGAAGTCTGTTGGAGAATTAGAGAGGAAACCGTAAAATGAATCTCAAACTGAAGCCCGGAGACAGTGCCCTGGATTTTCGCTTTGACTCTCCCTGGAAAAGTGATCAGGCTTTTTATCAAACCATAGCCAATAAGCCTGCGGCAGTTGTTTTTTTGCGTTATATAGGCTGCCCGGTCTGCCGAATGGAGATGGCCAATCTAAAAAAGAAGATCGATCTTTTTAATCAAAAGGAAGCAAAGGTTTTTGTCGTTTTGCAAAGTTCTCCAGCCACCATTGCTTCTCTTGGTAAACAGGAAGACTGGCCTTTCACCATTGTATGCGATCCGGATGCCGAGGTTTTTAAACTTTATCATGTCGAGCCCGGCGGTATCTTTAAATATCTGCATCCGGCTGGTTTGATTGCAGCGATTAAAGCCACCTTTCAGGGTTTTATGCATGGAAAATTCGAAGGCAGGGAAACACAGCTTCCTGCCGGTTTTGTTGTTGCCGCGGATAAGACCATTACATTTTCGTATTACGGAAAAAATATCAGCGATACTCCACCGCCGGAAACCCTGGCCGAGTACATCCAATAATTGAAGCATCGACGTTTATCAGAATTCGAAACGTGCCCCATAATAATTTTTTGAACTGTGCTCCCCCAGCGATCAAGTGACCTCTGAGTGACGTCTGTTGGGGTCATTTGAAATAACTTCTAATTACGGTATATAGGGGTCTCTCTAAGCGTTTGATACCTGATAGTTGAGTGAAATTATTTCCTCCACCCCCACTCCCGGAAATAATCTTTTTTCATTTCTTCTGCCTGCTCTAAGGTCATGGGTTCTCCGGTGAGATAATTTTTAAACCCGGATTCTTTAAACCATTGTTCGGGAAGGGCTTCCTTGGATTCATTCAAGCCCTCCCGGATGTTCAGTTCGCGCAGCGTCCTCCATATTCGTTCTGCCCGCCGGCCTAGATCGGCTGTCCTCGTGGGAATTCCTGTTGCTGCCTCATACGCTTCCGCGCAGAGTTCGGCGTTGTAAAACCGGTTCACCTGGCCCCGGGCGCAGATGCCCAGCGATCCGAGCGTGGCAAACCAGGCGTGGGAATACCGCAGCAGACGCCCCACATTCAATTGATCATGTCCGGGACCGAGAATGCGGTTAACGGCTTCGTCCGGAACACCCATTCGTTTTAAATGTTTGGGAAAGGTTTCCAGAGGGCGCACTGCAAAATAGGTCGGTGATCCGCCGGACCCTACATGAGGGCCCCGGGGATCCAGTACCTGACCCAGTTCCATGGTTCCAAACCGGTCCCAGGGGAGTGCCGCACCAGGCCCGGCATAGGGCTGCATGCCCTTGATCAAAGGTGGAGCAACTGCTACGGCATCCGGTCCGATGCGCTCTATGACCTCCGTAAAACCGTCTGCCAAAAGTGCACCGGTTCCCTGCCGGAAAGTGATTTTTTTAGCCCAGGCCAGCATGGATTCCAATGATTGAAAATCAATTTTTGGTTCATCTTTTTCCATTAGTATCA
>JAQYVL010000117.1 GCA_030145525.1 Desulfobacterales bacterium | reverse complement strand
TATATCATTTATAAATTACTGCCTTTTCATAAAAATTATAATAAAAGGCTCATTAAAAGCCCTGATGAATTAGACCTGCATTATCTCAAAGGAAATATTTTTGAAACTTTTGTGATCAGTGAAATATTAAAACTCAATTATAATTCAGGGGATATCTACGATATTTACTTCTGGCGAGATAATCACAGAAAAGAAATCGATTTAATAATGATGGACTCGTAAAAAGTCGTAAAACAGACGGCAAAGTAAAAAGTTCAAGTTCGAGGCGCGCGAATCTTGTATAATACCGTGCACAACAGGGCAGCGGTAGCCGAAGGCGTGCATAGTTAGTCCATTCCGCAATTATACAAGATGAAGCGCAACAAAGAAATTGGACTTTTTACGAAGCCGTCAATAATAGAGCACAGCACTTCCATACATGGGATAGAAGTAAAGTCGGGAAAAACCGTCCAGCCGAAATTTTTTGATGGATTAAAATATTTCACAAAACTGACAAATAGCAAACCTGAGAAAAGCTTTTTGATATATGGAGGTACAGAGAACTATAGTAGAAACAAATTTAATATTTGCAGTTGGAACTCCATATATACCATTAAAAAAAAGCTGTTTTTTTAAGCCGAAAAATAGAAGGAAATTAGAAATTAGGGGCATAAAGGAAAAACTGCCGAAATTCTCCAGGTAGACCGCAAAACCTTTTACCGTAAAATGATAAGAACTCGCTTTTCGAATATAAGATTTGTAAACATTTGATCGGCCCGGTTTGACTGCTCCTGATTTTTATCATAGGATCAGGAGCATTATGAATGGTACAAATCGTGTGAATATTAAACCGGGGCTGCCGGTTTTGATTGTATTAAAGAAAGACCAGCGATCGGGAAATCTCACTAAAGGCATTGTAAAAGAGATTTTGACAAAATCTTCCCATCACTCCCACGGCATTAAAGTCCGTTTGGAAAGCGGTGAAGTTGGGCGGGTGAAGGAAATATGCGTCTGAACCGTAAACTTTTTCCTTTATAGATAAAAAAGTCAGGAAAGCGTTAAAACTATGGATCGCCCAGCTGGAAGCGGAGAGGCCGAGTGGTATTTATACATGATCAGATGTCATGATGGTACACTGTATACAGGTATATCAAATGATGTTGTCCGGCGTTTTGAAAAACATCGGGAAATGGGAAAACAGGGAGCGAAATATCTTCGCGGCAGGGGCCCTCTCAAGCTGGTGTTTCAAAAAAAAATAGGGGGCAAATCAGCGGCATTAAAGATGGAACAAAAAATTAAAAAACTTTCGAAATCACAAAAAGAGATCATAATTCGTAAGGGAGATATTGATTAATCGAAGACTTGACCCCCATTTTTTAACAAATCACCACATGGTATTCAAAGCCCCCGTTGACAAATCACCGTCTCTTGCATACACTTCCGCCATAAAAAACGACGTCTTGTCTTTTTTTCAAAAAGCAAGTCATAATCAGGAACATCATTTTACAGTTGACGCAAGTGATGGCGTCCGGATCTATCATAGTGACCATGTTTTCAATAAAAAATAAGATAAAAATAATCGGTTGGGCTTCGGCCGTTCTTTTTTTTGTCTTGATTTTTATCATCCTGCTGTTGCCGAAAGATTATGACATGGTAACCATGTTGCGGAGCGCGCCTATTGGCACAGGATATGCCGCAAAAATGCTTTGTTCCGGGATTTTTATATCAGGGCGCCAACCCGATTCCATCTGGAAAGAGGACCTCGCACTGATGTATAAAAATATGATTCGCGGACGGGTCGATTATGAAAAAAAATCCGTTGATGCATATGTTCTTGGATTCCTATTCAAGCAGACCGCTATTTATCGAGGTGATTGCGGCTGCACACTTGATATCAAATCATCGGAGGATGAGTTCTGGAAGGAATGCGACGCTGCGCTTCCCGAGCCTCTGGAAGGCATCGAAAATTCTCTGTGGCCGATGGGGGACATTATATCGGAAGAAACTCCTCCCTTTGAAATAGACAGGGAACAATTAGAACGAACTCTGGAGTGGGCTTTTAGTGAACACAAACCTGAACACCCGGTACGAACGAGGGCAGTGATTATATTGTATGATGGACAAATAGTTGTCGAGCGATATTCGAAGGGGCATTCAAAAGAAACCCGGTTTTTGGGATGGTCGATGACCAAAAGTGTTACCAGTGCATTGATCGGAGTTCTGGTCCGGGAGGGGAAGCTGGATATTTACAAATCTGCTTCAATTTCCGAATGGAAGACTCCTGGTGACCCGCGTCGGAATATTACTACTGATCAACTCCTTCGCATGAGCAGCGGTCTCGCGTTCCAGGAGGACTATGAGGAAAATCCGGATTCAGACGCGGGATTCATGTATTTTACCACGAGAGACATGGCGGCATTCGCGGCCCAAAAGCAGATTGAGGCCAGGCCCGATGAAAAATTCAATTATTCGAGCGGAACCACGATGCTGTTATCACGTATCATCCGGGAGACAGTGGGAAATTCCTTCCAGGAGTATTTGTCCTTTCCTCGCAGGGCGCTATTCCATAAGCTGGGAATGCGAAGCGCATTAATAGAGTCAGACCCATCCGGTACGATGGTCGGAGCCGGATTTATGTATGCAACTGCGAGAGACTGGGCCAGGTTCGGTCTCCTTTATTATAATGACGGCATCTCGAATGGTGAAAGAATCCTGCCCGAGGGTTGGGTTCAATACACCCGCACGCCAACGCCGCCCTACCCGAGATATGGTGCGCAATTCTGGTTGAACAGCAAAGGAAAGGACAGATGGCTGCCAAACTGCCCGACCGACCTATATAGCACATGGGGATATGAAGGACAGTTCATCACCATTGTCCCATCGCGGAAAACCATCATAATCCGGCTCGGTCAGACTCCCGAAGATGAAAAAAATTGGGATCACAACTACTTCGTATCGAACATTTTGAAGGCGATGCCGAACTAATCAGTCCTTGAAAATGAAATCACCCAATTTGTCAAAGCTAAAATAATGCAATTATCAATTAAAAACTGAATACATCATGGACTATTATTTATGAATGAAGATTATGAACTATCTGATTTAACTCATGTTGTGATTCTCTAATTTTGTTACGTATAGCAAGGATGAACTATCTGTAATTTTAATCGTGCCATTTTTGGGGGATATTCGATTTACCTATCTCCGGACTCATTAGTCAAAAAAATTTTGATATCATAATCATAACCCAAACTGAATGCCCCTAAGAATAGTGCTTACGGGCTAAAATAATTCTGATTTTTTCCCTTTCTCCGGTTTCTTTTTCGACGCCCAAATGTTTTTTGGCAGGCGCCAGACAGAAAATGCGCCAATCGCAAAACGCCCTGCATTTACCACTATCATGGACAATAAACTGAACGACAGTACAGCCGCTTCAATATCCTCCGGGCTGCCACTCCCTTCGGCAAAATCGGTCACCAGCCATAGCATTGCAGCCTGTCCGGTGCCCATTCCCATCACAGATACAGGGATCGATTCTATCAACCATACAATCGGAAGCATCACGCTGAGGTACAGGAACGGAATATGTAGGCCGAAGACACGCAAAGCAAGATAATTAAGTGTTATCCCATACAGGAACATTCCAACTGCTTTCAGTAAAATATAATAACCATATTTAAAAGCCTGTGCCTGACGAAATGCAAGTAGAATGTCGCTCTGTTTGAATCGCTCAAACCCATTTGTATGGGGCAGAATCAAACGGTAAAAACAAAGGTGCAATAAAAAAACGATCCATGAGATAACGATAAAGCGGACAAGATGACCGGCTTCAGCAGTAGAAAAAAAATACTTTAGGTCCACATCCGGAAGTTGAAAAGCACCGAATAGACAAAACCCCAGAATTGTGTAGTAATCCAGAAACATGTAAAAAATCACAATTGAGCTGGCATGTGAAATGGATATTTTTTTCCAGCGATTCATCAAGAGCGCCTGGCCTCCGATCCCCGCAAAGTAGTTCAGAAGTCTTACAAGATAAGCTGCACCGCTGATGGGCACCATGCCGAGGTAAGTGACAGGTGTCCCAAACTCCCTAAAAAGAAAGGTATAGATGAGTGTGTCCCAGAAAAAATTCAACATCATGCTTGTCATTATAATTGGAATGAAAAGCCAAAGGTTTACGCGAGCCGCAGCCTCAATTACGCTGTCAATCGGGATATGTTTGAAAAGGAAGACAAAAATTCCTATGGTTACGATCCACGGCAGCCATCGCTGAATGATTTTTCGAATTCTATTTTCTTTTTTTTTGGATGACGGTTTATCAGGTTTTTTCATATAAATTGTAATTGGAAGCAATCTCAGTGAATACCAAAAATCCTGGAGTTTATTTTCTGATTGTCTATATTGATCATCTATTAATGCGAAATTTTCTTAAAAATTGATTTTTATTAACTTGGATATCACGGAAAATAATATTGAAATTAAGAGATAGTGTCAAGCAGGAAGGATGAGACCGAGTGTCCGTCAAGACAGGTAGGCTTGCCGTTTAAATTTGGGACAAAAATTTCTCGTGTGAGTCGATGAAGATGAACACCATTGTCCACACCCGTAGTCTTTGCGATCATTAACTACTGCTCTTTTGCATTTTGGACAGTTTCTTGTTATCTCATCCTTTATTTTACCATATAGAGTTCAGCTTTTATAAGCCCGGTGTAATGATATTCTTACCAAGGCTGAAAAGACAGCCATCGGGTATTTATAATTTTTTTGCTACAACAGCAATTTCTCTTGATTCAGAGGAGAAGGCTTTACCTGCAACATCTGAGTATAATTCTTCTACCTTAAAACCGTTTTTTTCAAATTCATTTCTAAGCGAATTTTTGCTGAAATACTGTAACCAGTTATATACTACACGCTTTCGTGACTCTTCAATTATTGTGTACTTGTCAAGTATTACTTTTTCTTTCTCGTATTTGAATGTGTTAACAAAACAATAATAATCATCCGGAGACCAAAACCCATTTAATTGATTCAGTTCGTAGCTTGCTGATTCTTCTTTCTGGTTAAAACTGTTTAAAGAATACACATCAAGCAGCACAGAGCCGTCCGGCTTCAATAATGAATTAAATTTTGAGAGCATATTGTTTCTTTGCTCCGGACTTAAAGCACAAAAATCACACATGATCATTATGATAAGGTCGAAACTGTCCGGTGTCTCAAAATCTAAATAGTTTGCATGGACATAATTTATTTTTAATCCTTTCTTATCAGCTGTCTGTTTTGCATACTTCAGAGAGCTTTCTGAGAAATCAATACCGGTAACAATTGCCCCCCGTTCTGCCAGCCTGGTTGTGTAAAGTCCTGGGCCACAGCCAAAGTCTGCAATTTCAGTTTTATTATCCACTCCAAAATAAGAAACAATCCATTCCACAGATCTCTCAATAAAGATCTTGTTCCGTGATGAAACATCAATTGCTTCATTTATGTGGTACTTGAGCATTTGTTTTGATGTATGCTCATTTGTCCAAAGCTCATCAGCTGTATAAAATTGAAAAGGTGAAGGGCGTGAATTTATTTCTTTTATTTCTTTAAACATTTAATGACTCCTTTATTGATTCTAACACAACGACTAACGTTTTGCATATGTCTAAACAAATACCTACTAAGGGTATCATCCATTGTTTTATGGCCTACTCATTACCCTTGCCCATATTACTCGCCACTAAAGAGAAGGAATTTTTAGATCTTAACATCTGCAATTTTTCCACATCCTCCCAAAATTCGGCCATATCCACTACAGTAATAGTACCATGATCCGCTTTATTCATAAAAACGTTAGTAATCTCAGCAATCACAAGAATACTCTCATCTCGAAAAACCGTTTGCCTGAAGATGACACTTTTTTCTGTTACTCTGAAAACCTCTGTTTTAATCGTAATTAAATCTCCAAACCGAGCACTGTCCATATAATTGATATTAATGTTCACAATAACATGAAATATACCCTTCTGATGCAACCATTCAACCAAATCGTTTTCATAAAAATATGACAAGCGAGCCTCTTCCATCAATTCTAAATAGCGTGCATGATGAACAATGCCGAACGAATCTGTTTGATAGTTCATAATTCGCCTATCAATTTCAGTCTTCATAAAAACTCCTGTTGCTTTACTGTCTTACACCATCCCTTACTCTAAAGGGGATTGGTGTAGGATTTCGCTGTACAATTTTATAAAATGAGTCTATACACTCTCCAAAAAAACTATGCCAACATCTCACCCGTCTCACAATAATGTTTCAAGGATTCAGATAGAAATGCCATCAACAATTCAAGCCTGGTCCGGATTGTTTCATCCTCCATTGCATTGGCCTCTTCATCTAAAGCTGTGAACACCAAATGCCAAGTGCAACTCGATACATCCTTCCCCACTTCTTGAATTTTACAGTAAAAACGAATTACTGCTTTTGCAGCAAGATTCAACTGGAATAAAACTCGATAATTATCCTGATCATGAAGGTTTGTCACCCAGGTTGTCGTCAACGGTTTTTCAAAAAAGTGAGGGCCGGATTTATCTTCTGTAAAAATGCAATTGGTTTCATTCACTCCACTTTTGGAATAAATTAATTGATAATTCCAATCTGGTATCCATCTCAATTCTTCTACTGGACATGCCAATGGAAAAATTTTAATCGGTGATGCTTTGATTTCTTTGGTAAGAATCGCTTCAACACGTTTATTTCCTAATGCTGGTTGATAAGTAATGGTACGATTTTTAGACATGTTAACTCCTTTTATTTGCTAATTATAGTATTCAAGTCCTCAATACGTTTCAAAAAACGTTCTACACAATCGATGACCCGATCCTATCGCAAGGAAGAGTTTTTATATTGATTGTTAACGAAAATTTTTTGTTTTTTTGCGAAAAAATGAACGTTTATTAATCTACCTGTTATTTAGAGCTTACCGAATCTATGAGGACTTTGTTTTTTTTAAAGACAGGTACATGTTAATAACAGCGCAGAAAACCTCCTCCTCATTTTTATCCGTTACGTGGACGGTCATGGGAAATTCACCGGGTTGATCAAGGCTATCTAATGAAATTTCACACACTGCTTTCAGATCGGTTTTTGCTATCTTTAAATAAGACACCGTCATTCCTTTAGGAATCCATCGCATCGTCCGGGGGATGCTGGCTTCAAGCATGGACCCTGCTGCGAGTTCACTTACATTGCACATGGCAATTGCATGAACAGAATTGAGATGATTTGTTACAGCCCGCCTTTTTCTAAAGCGAATCTCACAGTAACCAGGTCTTAATTCTATAAAGCGAGGTTTGATATTCCCGAAATACGGTGCTTTAAAACAAATTAATTTTGAAAAAATGATTTTACCAAGCGGAAGTTTCTCACACGTTTGATAAACTCTCATAAGCTGATTCATCTTTGACCTCTTCTGTTATTTATGCAACAATTATATGATTAATACCGCACTGTTGGAAGATGCATGCCGTAAAATCTATCCTTTGATCTTTTGAATTTCGGACACCAGTTTCTCATATGCGGGGACGTAGATGAACACCATTGTCCACATCCGTAGTCTTTACGGTCATTAACTACCACTTTTTTGCATTTTGGACAGTTTCTTGTTATCTCATCCTTAAAGAATTCAACCGGTTTTCCACAATTTGTGCATTTCAAATCAAAAATTGCATCAACTCCCCACTCCTGGGTATTGTTTCCTGTGCACTTTCTCATATTTTTGGGCCACACCCATTATTTTAGTAATATATTCCTTTCCGCCAACAAATAATAATCTCGCCTCTCCTTTAATCGCTAATATTTTTTTCAGCATGAGTGTGTTAGGTAATTCAGCATCTTATTTATTAAGATCAAAACGAAAATCAATTACGCATTTTCCATTCTGGTGCATTAAGCATCCTTGAAAATCCGGTATCATGCTATACTTTACACCAAGACTGTCCAACCAGCCTTTTATTCTTTCAACAATTCCGCATTCATAGTTATGAATCATTCCGAACTTTTTTACACCGTCATGGGCAAAACACTCATTGAATTGGCCACGCAACAAGTTTTTTTCCGGAAAACTGAAATCAAATGTTAAAAAACTAGTTTGAACTAATTGAAACGCCGTCTCAATGATTTCAGATAGCTCACTTAAAGATTCAACTGTATAATCTTTCGGCTTTCCCATTAATTTAACAATCCTCTTTATCTCGATTCCAGCCATCAAACGTACTGCCGTTTTATTTAGATGGTTGGCTTTCTCAGGCCCTAACTCCTGCATACAGCTGCCATACCACATAGCATCATGGGTTAACCAATTTTTAGAAAACAATTCTTTTACTTCGTCTCTATTGAGTCTCTGTATAAGGTCCATTGTGTCTCCTTTTTTATTCATCACCCCCTCATTTTTTACGATCTTCCATTCTAATCTCCATGACAACTCTGCCCCAGCCTCCGCATTGGACGCCAACATCACTGCATCCGAATCTTTTAAAAAGCATTTTATTTGGTTCAACCCCGGCATAGAACAACTCGTGCATTCCAAATACACTTACCCCAAAAGAAGACAAGGCAAAGGCGCACATCCGTTTTGGGCAAAGCTTGGAGATAAAGTTGCCCGCTCCATCTAAATAGAACTTGTCACCCTTTTTATGCTGACTGTTGCAGCCGTGTGACTCTACGACCTCTACAACAATCGTTTTGTTCATCAATTCAACTGATTTGCTAAGAATGTCTTCGTTTTTAGGATCTTCTTTGAATTTTTTCATTTCTTCATCAGTGTATCCTAAATGATTCTGAAAAAAGCTCCATACGTTTTCGTCAATTTTCATTTTTACCCCTCCTAATATTAGTTTGATACCCAACTACTATGTCAAAAAAAATTACATGTTTTTGTTCAGTTTTGCTAATAAAATATTTAATATTTCTTTTTCTTGATCAGAGATGCCTTGAAAGGCTTTTATTATCAATTTTTCAGATATCTCCATAAATACCGGTTTCAAAGCTTTCCCCTTTGCAGTCAAGCTTATAATGCTGATGCGGTTATCATCCATGTCCTTTTTTTTCTCAACATAATCTAAGACAATCAATTTGTTAATAAGAGATGTAATCGTAGACTTGTCTTTATCAATGATTTCTGCGATTTCTTTCATTTGGAGCGACCCTCTTAATAGCAACGATCCAATGATCTCTCCATGAGACGGGGAAATCTCTCCAAGGTCATGTTTTTTCAATTCCTTAACAAGAAATCTGTTAACCTTATAATTTATTCTGCCAATGATAAAAAGGATTCGATCAGTTTTCATACACCCAATATAGTTTGATATCAAACCAATGTCAAGTGTTTTTTTAGCGTTAGTAATTTTGAGATCGAAAAATTAAATATCCTTAAAATTTCCTCGCCAACACGCTTTAAATTTTTTTATAACACGGTACCGGGAAGTGAGACCCCGCTTGAACTGTCCTTCAAAAGACGACGAAGAAAACTTCCAGTTGTTTTAAGCCAGGAAGAAGTATGGTGTCTAGTAAATGCACCGAAAAACCTAAAACATCGTTTGGTGTTGATGACTGCCTACTCCGGTGCTTTTAGAGCCAGTGAAGTTCTTAACTTAAAGATTGAACATATTGACAGCAAACGCATGCTTATGCACCCTGGAGAAAAAAGCCACAAAAAAAGGGCTTAGGATGTCCTCCTAAACCCTTGAAATATATGGCGGGAGCGACGAGACTCGAACTCGCGACCTCCGGCGTGACAGGCCGGCGTTCTAACCGAAGCTGAACTACGCCCCCGATTTAAAAAATTTGTTTCGTTTTTCGGTCAGTTCCAATAAAGATGGTAGGCGGAACAGGGCTTGAACCTGTGACCCTCGGCTTGTAAGGCCGATGCTCTCCCAACTGAGCTACCCGCCCTTATTCAACTGACCGCCTTTGGGGCCTTCATGCCCTCAAAAACGAATGCTATTGCTAACAAGTTTGTTAAATGATGTCAAGCAAAAATCTTTTTTACCCGGTGATTTCCCCGTCAGGTTCAAACGGATGTGTTCCGCCGTTAAAAAGCGGTTCTCCTTCCTTAAAAATCAAGGCTTCAGTCAAAACTTCATCCATTTCTTCAACCGGATGAATTTCAAGCTGTTTGGAGATGACTGCGGGAATATCCTTCAAGTCTTTTTCATTCTCTTTGGGGATCAGAACCTTCTTGATATCTCCCCGGTGTGCGGCAAGGATTTTTTCTTTCAACCCTCCAATGGGCAGTATCCTTCCTCGAAGAGTTATTTCCCCGGTCATGGCGATATCATGGAAAACAGGCCTTCTGGTCAGGGCAGAAACAATGGATGTACACATGGAGATCCCGGCAGACGGGCCATCTTTTGGAATGGCTCCCTCCGGAACATGGATATGAATATCGGAATTTTTATAAAATTCACTGTCAATTCCAAGTCTTTCAGAGCGGGATCGCACATAACTGACGGCTGCTCTGGCAGATTCCTTCATCACATCCCCAAGTTTGCCCGTGATGATCAACTCACCTTTGCCAGGCATAATGACAGTCTCCACACACAGGAGTTCCCCTCCTACCTGTGTCCAGGCCAATCCGGTGACAAGTCCGATCTGATCTTTTACCTCTGCCTGTCCGTGCCTGAATTTATATGGGCCAAGTAATTTTGCAACTGTCTTTGAGGTGATCTTGAAACCGTTGTTCGGCTCTTTTTTTAAAACAACCTCACGTGCTATCTTTCGGCAGATTGATGAAATTTCCCTTTCCAGGTTTCGGACACCGGCCTCCCTGGTATATTGCTGGATAATGCAGCTGATAGCACCTTTTGAGAACGTAACGTTTGAATTATCAAGACCGTTACGTTTTATCTGCTTTGGCACTAGAAAATCCTTGGCAATATGATATTTTTCAAATTCAGGATAACCTGGAATCCGGATAATTTCCATCCTGTCCTGCAAAGGGAGGGGAATATCCGGCAGTGTGTTTGCCGTGGTAATAAAAAGAATATCGGAAAGGTCGTAATCCAGATCCAGGTAATGATCATTAAAATTGTTGTTCTGCTCCGGATCCAGCACCTCAAGAAGGGCTGCCGAAGGGTCACCCCTGAAATCCATACTCATTTTATCCACTTCGTCCAGGCAAAAAACAGGATTGTTTACACCTGTTTTTTTCAGGGATTGGATTATTTTTCCCGGAAGTGCTCCGATATAGGTGCGCCTGTGCCCCCTTATCTCGGCTTCGTCTCTTACACCGCCCAGGGAAAGACGTACAAATTGTCTTCCGGTCGCCCGTGCAACGGACTTTGCAAGGGAAGTTTTGCCGACACCTGGAGGACCGACAAGGCAAAGAATCGGACCTCTTACTTTTTTGACCAGAGCCTGGACAGCGAGGTATTCAAGGATTCTTTCCTTTGGCTTATCAAGCCCGTAATGATCTTCGTTTAATATTATCTCCGCTTTTTCAATGTCGTCATTTACTTTGCTCCGGTCAAACCAGGGCAGTGAAATAATCCAGTCAATATAATTTCTTACAACCGTAGCCTCTGCCGACATGGGCGTCATCAGCTTGAGTTTTTTGAGTTCCTGACGGGTTTTTTTGGCAGCCTCGCGTGACATTCGTTTTCGCTTGATTCGCTTTTCAAGTTCTTCAAGCTCATCCGAGGTGGCGTCATCTGCGCCCATCTCCTTTTTTATGGCGCGCATCTGTTCACTCAGATAGTAGTTTTTCTGTGTCTTTTCCATCTGAGTCTTTACCCGGCCTTTGATCCTCTGCTCCACATTAAAAATTTCAGCTTCACTTTTGATCAGGCTGAGCAGGAACGAAAGGCGGTCGCCCAGAGACTCCATCTCCAGCAGGCTCTGTTTGTCTTTAATCTTAAATGTCAGATGGGCGGCAATCGTATCGGCCATCTGTGACGGGTCGATAATTGTCGATATGTTGCTGATAATCTCTTTTGAAATGTTTTTATTCAGTTTGGAGTATTCGGTAAAACCCTTTATCAGAGCCCGTTTGAGGGCTTCGGCTTCGGCTTCGGGAAGCCCTTTTTCAGGAACGGGAGCAAGTTCTACCTGGAAAAAGTCATCTCCGGCAATAAAATTAACAATTTTCGCCCTGGCTTTGCCTTCAACAAGGGCTTTGACCGTACCATCCGGAAGCCGAAGAAGCTGCAGTACACTTCCGATGGTGCCGATTTTGCTGAGATCTTTTTCTTTCGGGTCATCAATGCCGACTTTGTTCTGGGTAGACAGAAAGACATTTTTGTCTTTGTTCATCGCATCGGCAAGCGCGTTAACGGATTTTGTACGCCCGACAAAAAGAGGCGCCACCATATGCGGAAAAACAACAATATCCCTCAACGGCAGGAGAGGCAAAAGGATGTTGTTGGACGAATCAGATCCATCCTGTTTGAAAAACTTCTGAATATTAATCATGGTTACCGCTTTTGTGGACACTAACTATGCCTGTTTTTTTGTCTGCTCGTAGAGGAGTATCGGATTTTCTTTGTTCAAGACAACTTCCTCGCCGACCACACATTCTTTGACATTTTCTACAGACGGAATCTCATACATTATGTTCAGCATGCTGTTTTCCAGAATGGATCGGAGCCCCCGGGCACCGGCCTTCCGTTTCATCGCCTTATTGGCGATTGCGGACAGCGCGCTGTCGGTCAGCCTGAGATTTACGCCTTCAATTTCAAACAGTTTTTGAAACTGCTTTACAAGAGCATTCTTTGGTTCTGTCAGAATTTTAATCAAAGATGCTTCATTCAGTTCATCCAGTGTTGTAATTATCGGCAGACGGCCCAAAAATTCCGGGATCAGACCGAACCGGACCAGATCCTCGGTTTCAAGTTTTCGGAGGGTAGCACCGATGCTTTTTTCTTCTTTTTTAGCGATCTTGGCGCTGAATCCCATTGACTTCTGGCCGAGGCGTTTTTGAATAATTTTTTCCAGCCCGGTAAATGTTCCGCCGCAGATAAACAGGATATTGGATGTGTCAATTTTAACAAAATCCTGCTGAGGATGCTTTCGGCCGCCTTTTGGGGGTACACTCGCCGTGGTTCCTTCGATGATTTTGAGAAGGGCCTGCTGTACGCCTTCACCGGAAACATCTCTGGTGATTGAAGGGTTGTCGGAGCGCTGCGCGATCTTGTCAATCTCATCAATATAAACAATCCCTTTTTGCGTTTTTTCAACGTCATAATCCGCGTTCTGAAGGAGAGAAAGTATAATGTTTTCAACATCTTCACCGACATAACCCGCTTCGGTCAGTGTTGTCGCATCTGCTATGGTAAAGGGAACGTTTAAAAATCTTGCAAGGGTCTGAGCCAGAAGTGTCTTGCCGCAGCCTGTCGGACCGATCAAAAGAATATTGCTTTTCTGAATCTCAACTTCCCCTGTATTGACAGAGGAATCAAGGCGTTTATAATGATTGTAGACAGCAACAGCCAGAACCTTCTTGGCATCATCCTGCTCAATCACATAATCATCCAGCATTTCTTTGATCTCTTTGGGAATAAGCAGGCTGTCGGAACCTTCAGCACCTTTTTCACTTTCTTCTTCAATGATTTCGCTGCAAAGCTGTATACACTCATCGCAGATATACACTGCCGGTCCGGCAATCAGCTTTTTGACTTCCTTCTGGTTTTTCCCACAAAAGGAACAAAAGAGGTTGTCGCTTCCGTCACCTTGTTTTGCAGTCATTATTTGCCCTCCAACTTTTCAAGCTTATCCAGGTCATCCCGACAGCTGATGACATGATCAATTAATCCATATTCTTTTGCTTCATCGCCTGCCATGAAAAAATCACGGTCCGTATCCGCCTTGATCTGTTCAATATCCCTTCCGGTATGATGGGCAAGGATCACATTTATGGTATCTTTCATACGAAGAATCTCTTTGGCCTGGATCGCAATATCAGATGCCTGCCCCTGTGCTCCTCCCATGGGTTGGTGCACCATTATGCGTGAATTGGGAAGAGAATACCGTTTCCCCTTTGACCCTGCGGTGAGCAGCAGCGCACCCATACTTGCGGCCTGGCCGATGCATACGGTTGTGATATCCGGTTTGATATATTGCATGGTATCATAAATCGCCATGCCTGCAGTGACAACACCGCCCGGAGAGTTAATGTAAAAATTTATATCCTTATCCGGGTCTTCCGACTCAAGAAAAAGGAGTTGAGCTATGAGCAGATTGGCGATTTCGTCGGTGATGGCTGTACCGATAAAAATGATCCGGTCCTTGAGAAGCCTTGAGTATATGTCAAAAGCTCGCTCTCCTCTGCTGCTCTGTTCAATTACCATGGGTATCAGTGGCACTGGTTCCTCCTTTGAGATCGGGTATTACCGTATCCTGTTATATGTTTTGCTGTAAACTGTTTTTTTAGATCAGCCGGCATTTTCAGGGTTTCTTATCCCTGATCGGTAAAAAAAATTATATCGCAAATCCATCCTGAAAGCCATAAAAGAGTTGAGGCCGGCTCCAAAAATTGTATCTCCGTATAAAGCTCTAAATTATTCTCAAATTTGACGGCTTCGTAAAAAGTCCAATTTCTTTGTTGCGCTTCATCTTGTATAATTGCGGAATAGGAAAACTATGCCTCATTATACAAGATTCGCACGCCTCGAACTTGAACTTTTTACTTTGCCGTCTGTTTTATGACTTTTTACGAGTCCATCAAATTTGAACCATCAAAAATAATATGTATATTCGTCAGATTATGATTGTTCAGAGCCAACCGCCTCTTCGGATTGTTCCGGTTCTTTTTCTTCTATCGTACTATTATCAATGATAAGTCCGATTGCTTTTTTTTCAAGCAGCGTGTGTTTAAAAAACTCCAGATTTTCTTTATTTTCCCTGTAATAGGATTGAACATCTTCAATCGGCTGGTTGACGGATGCCGCCATATTTTTATACCCTTCCTCCATTTCCTCGTCGGAAAGAGAGAGATTTTCCTGTTCAATCAGTTTGCCCAGAATAATATGCCGTTTGACCTGTTTTACTGCTGTATCCCTGTATTTTTCCCCAAGCTGCTCCTTTGTCTGGCCAAGCTGCTCCAGTGAAAGGTTCTGGTATGCAAAAGCTCTTTCCATTTCAGCGATTATAGATTCAAGCTCATAATCGACCATCGTATCCGGAACTTCAAACTCTTTTTTTGCAATCAGCGTTTCAAAAATCTGTTCATTCAGCTCCTGTTCGATCCGTTTATCATAACCTTCCTGCACATTGCTTATGATTTTTTCTTTCAATTCATCAAGGCTTTCAAACTGGCCCAACTGTTTTGCCAGTTCATCATCCGCCTCGGGCAGAATCTCTTCCTTGATTTCCTTGAGGTTTACTTTGAAGCTGATATCGAGATTTGCCAGATCTTTATTCGAGTTGTTTTCCGGGAAGTGAACAGAAAACTCTTTTGATTCATCGGGATTCATTCCGGTGATTTCATCGTCAAACTCTTTTGATATGGTACCCCCCCCGATTTTCATGGTAAAGTTTTCCGTCTTCTTCGTAGCCTCAAAAGGCTTGTCATCTTTGAAGCCTTCATAGTCAATAATGACGAAGTCACCATTTCTTGCAGGCCTTTTCTCTTTTATCGGTTCCAGTTTTGCCAGATTTTTTCGAAACATCTCGATTTGTGAATTGACCTCTTTGTCACCTGCGCTATGCATGGTTTTTTTTAATTTTAAACCCTTATAGTCAATATCATCGAGTTCGGGCTTGATCTCTATTGCGGCATCAAACTTGTACGGGCCTTTTGTATTCAGCTCAGGCGGGTCGAGTTCAGGCCGGCCGATCATGGAAATATCCTCTTCTTTTATGGCTTCAATCAATGAATCCTGTATCAGTTTGGATGTTACATCCATATGTACATCCTTTTTAAACATTCTCTCCAGAATCGAGCGAGGCGTTTTGCCGGGACGGAAGCCTTTTACTTTTGCCGTCTTTTTGAGTTGTTTGTATGCAGCATCCAGCTGGTTTGTTACTTCTGACTCCGGAACTTCGATATGAAGTATCTTTTTTACGGAACTTTTATCCTCTACGGTAACTTGCATGACTGTCCTTTCCAATAAATTAAAGTGTCTGCAGCTTTTTTTTCAGACATTCCTGTTGAATTTTCTGGTGCGAGAGGGGAGACTCGAACTCCCACTCTGTCGCCAGAGCTGGATCCTAAGTCCAGTGCGTCTGCCAATTCCGCCACTCTCGCAAAATTTTTTTGTGATATGAAATACGAATATGAATCATATCACGTACAATCCATTTTTTCCTAAATATCATTAAGGGCACCTGCGATAGATACCTTGACATTTTACTTAAAAAAATTAATTAAGTACAAAGGAAAATTAAGATAGTATCAATATATATAGGTGTCAAGTTATATATAGGTGTCAAGCTAAATTGGAGAATGGATTTAAGTGTCAGAGTTAATTAATAAAAATATCAATTGGCGGCTTTTTATTCTCATTTCGGCAACCGCCTTGTTCGTAACCATCGGCTTGATTATCCTACCTTCAAACAGCTTCTCTCAAAATCCGTATCAACCGACCATCGTGATTGATCCGGGCCATGGCGGCCGTGATACCGGTGTGCGGGGGCCTGACGGCACACTTGAAAAAAATGTCAACATGACTCTCGCCAATCTCATAGCTGAAAATCTTGCCGGTAAATACAGGCCTGTTTTAACCAGAAACGATGACTATGGACTGGGTATTACGGAACGAACATCCATAGCCAATGCCGGCAGAGCATCTCTTTTTGTAAGCATTCATACCGGCGGAAGTTACAAATACAAAACCCGGGGGATCATGGTATGTTTTTTCAAAGATTTTTCCGATACCCTGTCGCAATTTGAAGAAGCCGACGCCTTTAATATGGATGGTCATGAAATGCAGGTCCCATGGGATGAAATTCAAAAAAAACATCTGATCGCAAGCAAGGACGCCGCGAAAACGATTCATGACCGGTTATCAAAGCACAGGCAGTTTTCGACCAGTCGGGTTTTCGGTGCTCCCTTATTGGTTTTGAAAGGTGCGGATATGCCGGCGGTTTTTATTGAAATCGGCTATCTCACAGATCCGGTCGAAGAAAAAAAATTAAATAATAATAAATACTTATCCTATCTCGCACGAGAAATCAGCAACGGTATCGAGGATTTTTTTCAGAAAAGCGGAAATCCACACAACTGACCCGGATAGCAAATACATCTCATCTCTTTTTGTACTTAAACCCTTTTAGATAAACGAAATTTCGCGTTTGATTTATTTATTTTTTATAGTGTAAATTTTTTTTACAAAAGTTTTATAAAATTTTTAGGATATGCTTGCACAAGCCGGAAAAGAATGTTAGGTAGTGCCCGTTCATTAATGGATGGGCACTGAATAAGTCGGCATGTCGGGGCGTGGCGCAGCCTGGTAGCGCACCTGCTTTGGGAGCAGGGAGTCGGAGGTTCAAATCCTCTCGCCCCGACCAAAAATTAAACAATTTCAGTAAGCTATAATTCTATTTTTTCTTCCGGTTGTTAATTTTCCCATTAATTTTCAATTTTGTACCAAATAGGTACCAAGCTTTAATTTTTATTGTTCTCGCCGTTAGCATAATGATTTGCCAATTGATTCTGCGACAAAAGCTTATGATTTAGAGTAAGATGTGAATATCTGTCTGTCATTGAAATATCACTATGCCCAATCATTTCCTTGACTTCTTTAATTCCCGATCCCGAAAGGATCAAATTAGAACAAAAAGTATGTCTTAAATCATGAAAATGAAAATCCTCAATACCCGCCTCATTAAGCGTTGACCGCCATGCACTCTCAAATCTTTTTATTGGTGTTCCATTGAGCCTGCAAAAAACATAATCCGATTTAACATCATTAATCTTTTTTCGATGGCGCATCCATTTCTGATGATCACGCCATTTCAACAGCGCTTCCTTTGTTCTCGGCATTAAAAACTCAAAGCGCTCCTTTTGATTTTTTGTGCGAAAAAACCGAACAATACCATTATTTGCATAATTAAAATCAATATCTCTCCATCTCAAAGAAAGAATCTCTTGCTTGGATGCACCATGTTCTGCACCAAGAAAAATAATTGCGGGCAAATAAAATTTAGCTCGGTTTTTATGTGAAGCTTCAATCAATCTGTCCACTTTCCTTTGAAACGTTACAAATTGTATTTATTTAATTAAATCAGGATCTACAGGAATAATTATTTTTGAGCAGAGGCATTAGCCTCATCCAGCACCTTGCGCACTGTAACCACAAAATCGGACATATTCAGCGGTTTTTCAATGTATTCAGCGATCGATCTCTCTCCCTTTCAGATCAAGTATGGCTGTTACCATATTAGTTAGATAGCAAAATTCGTCCATGATCGACTGGATTTCTTCAATATTAACGATAGAGCTGAGGTTATCCTCCGGAATATGAATTTCCGGGTTCATTCCTGATTCAATTTTATGAGTCGGCCATTCCTCACCATCGATTGAGGCCGCCTTCATCATATTGCTTTCAGGCTTTTCTTGCTCCAACTCTTTGATTTTTTGCACTAATTCTTCATAGGTTGGTTTTTCAGCCATTAGAAAAAGCTCCAGTTTATAAAACTTATTGTAATTCTATGGGGTTATTCTTTCTTCTCTATTGTGAAATGATGATCAAGGCGCATGGTCGAGAACAGTGTGAATATGTCATCCGCGACATTTGTCACTCGCAGTTCACCATCAATCTTATTCAGTGAGTTGTGTGTTGCGATGATTACGCCGATCCCTACTGAGTCAACCATTTTAACCCCGCTTAGATCTATTACAAGTATTTTAGGAGATTTTTGAACAAGCTCATGGAGCTGGGATCGGAACTCGTTAACCATGGAAGCCACAACATCCGCACCTGGTTTTACAACAAACTGATTCCCGTTTTTACTGATTTCAATCATAACAACACTCCCCTTTAAAATAGAACTATTTGATAAAAATGATTGTTCTTTCCTATGATCCAGGTATGCATTCTTTGCCAAAAGTTGTAAATCACTTTAACACTGCAAGTGCCGCAAGCAGCATCCCAATAATTTTTTAATGATGAATAAATGTCGAGATGATTTAGAGTTTTGAATTTATAAATATAAAATTTCGTCCTTTTTATCACAATTAGCAGGAAATCTCAAACCTATTTTGACTTTTTATTAGACTGTCATCATACATCGCCGGAAATTAAACTTTACAGGGGTTCCCATTTCTGACAGGGGGATCCGAAAAGATAGATAAAAATTCGTTGACATGATTCGTTAAGGTGCTAAAACATTGAAAATTTTCATATGATTTTCAATCGAAACGTTCAGTCGAGACGACAAAGGGTCATCAAAAAGGAATTATCCGTGTCTGTAAAAAAAGCATTAAGCGGAATAACAAAAGGAAAGAAAGAGATCTATTTATCTGTTTTGAGCGGTCTGTTGCTGACCTGCTCATTCCCGAAGATCGGTGCAGACTGGGTCGCCTGGTTTTCGCTTGTTCCCATGCTGTTCGCACTGCAAAGCCTTCCTGTAAGGAATGCTTTTTATATGGGCCTTATAACAGGAGTTGTTCATTATTTGACCCTGTTATACTGGCTTATCCCGATGATGGAAACTTATGGCAACATTCCTTTGTGGCTGGGATCCGGCCTCATTTTTCTTCTTGCGCTTTATCTTGGTTCCTATTTTGCAGTTTTTTCGGCAATTTTGAAAAAATTTTGTGCTCAGCCGCTCAGCATATTTTTCCTGATTCCGGTTTTGATTGTATCATTCGAATATCTCCGCACATTCCTTTTTTCCGGATTTCCCTGGGAACTCCTCGGATATTCCCAGTATAACCGATTACCTCTGATTCAGATATCCGATATAACCGGGGTGTACGGCGTTTCTTTTATAGTTGCACTGGTTAACGGAGCTCTTTTTATTGTTCTGCTCAATCTGACTAGGGGAAGGTGGCAGGATTCATTTGTTTCGAATAAAGCTGCTGCCGGTTCAGCAGCGCTGACCGCCCTGATGTTAGCAGCGGTTATTCTATACGGAAATCAGCGAATAAAAACCATAGATGAATTACAGTCCGTATCACCAGCTGCAAAAATCAGTGTGATACAGGGAAACATAGATCAGTCAAAAAAATGGGAAAGTGCATATCAGCAGGCCACAGTTGATAAATACATAAGACTCTCCCTCTCCACAGCATCTGAATCACCGGAATTGATTGTATGGCCTGAGACAGCGACACCGTTTTATTTTTTAAGCAGATACCATCTTAATCTTACCAGACAGATTCAGGAAGGGGTCAAAAGATCGGGTGTCTGTTTTTTGGTGGGAAGCCCATCCTATGAGCGGAAAGGTCATGAAATAAATTATTTTAACAGTGCTTATCTGTTAAATCCGGAAGGGGATTCAACAGGAAAATACAGCAAGGTTCATCTGGTGCCATACGGGGAATATATCCCTTTGAAAAAGTGGTTTCCTTTTCTGGGCAAACTGGTTGCTCAGGTTGGCGATTTTAAGTCAGGTAAAAAGGGAAGCACTTTAAAATGGGGGGAAAACAGAATCGGTATCCAAATCTGTTTTGAGGTTATTTTTCCGGATCTGGCAAGGGCTATGGCAAAAAACCAGGCAGCGCTTTTCGTGAATTTAACAAATGATTCCTGGTTTGGAACAAGCAGCGGACCGTATCAGCATTTCTCCATGACGATATTCAGGTCGGTTGAGAACAAAAGAGCGCTGGTAAGATCCGCGAACACAGGGATCAGCGGCTTTATCGATCCCTGCGGCCGAATACTGTCGAAAACCTCCCTTTCCAGAGAGGCCTCTCTTACGCAAACTGTGCCGTTAATGAAAATCGAAACAATGTATATGATTATCGGGGACCTTTTTGCTTTGATCTGTCTGGTGTCGGCGTCATTGTATGTTGTTTTCCGTTTCATAAAGTGAAACAGAAGAACCGGGGCCGGGAAAAGTCCTAAAAATCCATCCGGGCACATTAAGATGTTTTTATTGATAAACAGACAGATCAGTATTAAATAGTATCTATCAAGGGAATTATGAAACTGGCAGGGAAATTATGAAACCGGTTGTTACAATTTTAAATTTTTAAGGAGAACGATATGTCTTCAGAACTGAAAAACTTGATGGAAGAGCTTCACCGTAAACTGGAACAGGTCAGAGGTTGTCTTTGACCTTGCTGAAAAAGAAAAACGGCTGATGGAAATTGAAGAGCTCACTTCAAAAAAAGAATTCTGGGATGAACCGGAACAGACCAAAACAATTTTGAAAGAGCGTGCACAAATAGCGGCTAAGGTCGATCGCT
Organism: Desulfobacterales bacterium; assembly: GCA_030145525.1. Taxonomy (GTDB): domain Bacteria; phylum Desulfobacterota; class Desulfobacteria; order Desulfobacterales; family SURF-7; genus JAQYVL01. Next base: position 4,174 of record JAQYVL010000117.1, on the reverse strand, counting down.
GGAAAAAACTTTCAAGTGATCTGGAAGACAATGAACTGATGCTGGAACTTGCCCACGAAGAGTCGGATGCTGATACGGAAAAAGAAGTTGCACGTGAAATCGAGAAAATTGAAGACAGGATAAAGCAGTTTTCCCTTGAACTGATGCTGAATGGCGAAGACGATGACAGCACAGCCATTATCTCTATAAATGCCGGCGCCGGCGGAACCGATTCTCAGGACTGGGCTGAGATGCTTTTCAGGATGTATACACGATGGATAGACCGCAAAGGTTATAAGCTTAATGTGATCGACTTCCAGCCCGGTGATGAAGCCGGAATAAAAAGTGTGACTTTCACAGCTGTCGGGGAATATGCTTACGGTTATCTGAAAATGGAAACAGGGGTTCACCGTCTGGTAAGAATTTCACCGTTCAATGCCAGCGGGAAGCGGCACACCTCTTTTGCATCTGTTTTTGTATACCCGGAACTGGATCAGGAAATTGTGGTCGAAATCGAGGACAAGGATCTGCGTATCGATGTTTACAGGGCAAGCGGTGCCGGTGGGCAGCATATCAATAAAACAAGCAGCGCGGTCCGGATTACCCATCTTCCCACTGGAATTGTTGTCCAGAGTCAACAGGATAGATCACAGCACCGGAACAAGGCTTCTGCCATGAAAGTTCTGAAGTCCCGGCTTCACCAGAAGGAGAAGGAGAAGCAGGATCAGAAACTTCAGGATATTCATGACAGTAAAGATGATATCGCATGGGGCAGTCAGATCCGTTCCTATGTGCTCCATCCCTATCAGATGGTCAAGGACCATCGGATTAAGCTCGAAATAGGCAATATAAATCAAGTGCTTGACGGAAACATCGATCCATTTATAAATGGAGTGCTTCTGTCAGGAAATGTGTAACACGGGGTTGATGAATCCTCTTGATATTATATCCGAATACTACAAGCCAGGCACAAGTCTATATGATATTCTGGTAAAGCACAGTGAACTGGTCGCGAAAAAAGCACTGATGATCGCGGAGAATGTGCCTCATCTTAAACCGGATCTTGATTTTATAAAAGAAGCTTCGATGCTTCATGATATCGGTATTTTTCAAACCGATGTGAGGCAACTCGGATGCCGGGGCAGCCATCCATATGTGGTCCACGGTTACCTTGGACGGATAATTCTTGAACAAAAAGGATTTCCCCGCCACGCGTTAACCTGTGAACGCCATGTAGGAGCCGGAATTACAACGGAAGATATAAAAGAAAGGAAGATGCCGCTTCCAATAAGGGATATGCTTCCTGAGAGCATTGAAGAAAAAATTATTTGCTTTGCAGATAAATTTTTTTCAAAAGATCCGGATGGTATGAAAAATGAGAAAACGATTGAAGAGATTGTGGCCAAGCTGAAACGTTATGGTCCGGGGCAGGTGGAAAGGTTTTTTGAGTGGGTTAAACTATTTCAGGTTTTGGGAAGTAAGCCTCATGGATAATTTTATTTTATATCGTGTAAACTTATGCAAAAGGGCTCGATAAGAAAAAACAGAATATAGTTCAATAACAAACTGTTTAAATGAAGCGGAATGGTTTACAAAATTATGAAGGCTATTGTCATTAATCTGTTTTTTCTAACGATCCCTAATGCATTCAGACAATACACGATATAAAAAAATCATCCATTCGGCTATACTTATGGAATTCAGATAGAAACTCCCTGCGGACTCAGTTGTTTGATTGCAACTGATAACGCTTTATTGGTTTAAACTTATTTCTAAAGTTCTTCTCGAAGGATCGTTTAATCGCTGTGAAAGATGAATTCAAATTAATCAGGAAGCTTCTTGCATCCGCCTCCCGAAGTATAGAAGGTGGGGGCGATTTTATAAAAGTGCCGCCGGGAGATGATGCATGCCTTCTTTCCGGGTTGAGGAATCCGGTCATCACAACCGATACCCATAGAGAAAATATACATTTCAGCTTTGACTGGCAGACACCGGAAGAAATAGGCCGAAAAGCGGTTTCCGTCACATTAAGCGATCTTGCGGCGTCTTATGCGAAACCTGTCAGCCTGTTCGTCAATCTTGGAATTCCTTCTCCTTTCTCAGAGAAAACTGCCGAGGAACTCTACAAAGGCATTGGCAGAGGCCTTGCCGAATATAACTGCACACTGGGCGGGGGAAATATTTCAGGCAGTGATTTGCTCTCCCTGGATCTTTTTGCTATCGGAGAAGGCTCCGCTGATCTTTTTCCCCTCCGGTCGGAAGCAAAACCGGGAGACGGACTTTATTGCACCGGTCCTCTCGGGATGGCCCGGGCCGGCATCGACCTGCTTAAAAAGAAAGATACTGAATTTCAAAGCCTGGTAAACAGTTTCAAATTTCCAAAACCCCGGTTTGATGCTGCAAAAGTCCTTTTGAATCATGGTATCCGCTGCGTAATAGACATAAGCGACGGACTCAAAGGTGATGCCATGCATCTGGCAGAGGCATCCAATGTTACCATTGAACTTTCCATTGACCGGAGAAATATCGATCACGATCTTACAGCCTTTTGCGAAAAATACAGGCTTAAACCGGAAGATATGGCAATTGCCGGAGGAGAGGATTACGAGCTTTTATTTTCGTGTTCTCAGGATGTCTACGGCAAACTGAAAAAAGACCTTCCGGATGCATACCCGGTTGGGCAATGCCTGATGTTTACCGGTAAACATATTCTTGCCCCTTCTTCGGAACTCTCCTCTTTTCAACACGGGAGATAGTTTTTTTGAAAATTTTTTTGGATATGAACTGTTACCAGAATTTATGGAAGTGATGAACCGGTCCGTTTCCCTCCCCGATCTTGTATTGTGAACCGGCTTCAAGGGCATCGGAAATATAGTTTTTCGCGGATTGAACGGCATCCTCAAGAGGTTTTCCTCTTGCCAGAAAAGAAGCAATTGCTGAAGAAAGGGTACATCCTGTTCCGTGATTGTTTCGGGTATTTACACGGCTGCCCGGAAAACGAATTACACGATTTTCTTTACCAAGATATAACCAGTCACTGCTGTCACTTCCTTCTCCGTGTCCTCCTTTTATCAAGATATTCTCACATCCGTTTTGATTCAGGTCTCGGAGAGCGCCCTCAATGTCATCGGGTATTTTCAGCCGGCGGCCCAGGAGAATTTCGGCTTCGGGCAGGTTCGGCGTAATCAGATCGGCTATGGGGAACAGATCAGATTTAAGGGAGGAAACCGCATCTTCCTGAAGAAGCCCGTCTCCGCTCTGGGCAACCATCACAGGGTCAAGGACAATGTTTTGAAATCTGTTATTCTTTAAAACCCCGGCAACCGTCCGGATGATATCTGCGGTGAAAAGCATTCCTATTTTGATCGCATCGGCTCCGATGTCATTCAGAACGGCTGTGAGCTGTTTTTCGATAAAATCGGGGGGAACTGCATGAATTGCCGTTACCCCCTTTGTGTTTTGGGCGGTCAGGGCCGTAATGACCGACATACCGTAACAACCCAGGGCGGAGAAGGTTTTCAGGTCTGCCTGAATCCCTGCGCCGCCGCTGCTGTCAGACCCTGCGATGGATAAAGCCCTGTAATATTTTTTTGTCATTTTTTAAAAAGTTTAATTCTGCAGCCTATTTCTGCCGGATGCGCAAAACACTCGGAAAGCAGGTTTTCGGAAAAGATTACCATCCTGTCGTAAGATAATCATGGATGGAATCCGCTGCGATTCTGCCTGCTCCCATGGCAAGAATTACCGTTGCCGATCCGGTAACAATATCGCCGCCTGCCCAGACCGCCTTCCTCGTTGTTTTGCCGGTTTTCTCATCGGCTTTGATGTATCCCCATTTGTTCAGCTCAAGACCCTCTGTAGAGCGGGTCAGGAGAGGGTTGGGTCCGGCTCCGACTGCTATGATGGCGAGGTCACATTCCAGTTCAAACTCCGTCCCTTCAATGGCGATCGGCCTGCGGCGACCGGAAGAATCCGGTTCTCCGAGTTCCATTTTGAGCCCGACCATACCGGTTACACGCCCTTTTTCATTTCCTAAAAATTTTACAGGGCTTGTCAGAAAATGGAACTCTACGCCTTCCTCTTCCGCATGATGAACTTCTGCTCCCCTTGCCGGGACTTCCTGTCGTGAGCGGCGGTAAACAATTCGCGAAGACTCGGCACCAAGACGAAGAGCTGTCCGGGCTGCATCCATGGC
>JAQYVL010000116.1 GCA_030145525.1 Desulfobacterales bacterium | reverse complement strand
TGCCAAATTCGAAATGAAGGAGAAGCGATCATGAAATTGTTTTGGCTGATCATAATATTTTTAATACCGGGATTGTTCGGGCAGGCTGCTTCATCACCTGTCTTTGGAGCCGAGTCTCCCATTTGGGCACCGCCGGCTCTTTCCCGGCTGATTGAAGAAGGTCTGACTCAAAACAGGGAACTCCAGAGTATCGAATTAAAAGCGGCAGGCCTGAGAGAGGAAGTTTCCATGGCCGGAGCATTGAATGATCCGCGGATCGGCATCGGCCTGTTGAACGTCCCGACAGATTCATTCAGTTTCAGCCAGGAGCCCATGACCCAGAAACAGATTTTTATTGCCCAGAAGTTTCCCTGGTTCGGCAAACTGGACCTCAAATCTCAGAAAGCTGCCTTGATAGCGGACCGACAGAAAGTTTTCCTTAAAGTCAGGAGACTTTCTCTTGCAAAACAGATCGCGGCTGCCTATTACCAGCTGGGTATTACCGATATCAGCCTTGATATCAATCACCGGCTTATGGAAATGGTAAAGCAGCTGATCAAGGTGTCGGAGACCCGATATGCATCCGGCAAAGGATTACAGCAGGATGTACTTCAAGCTCAGGTTGAACTGAGCAAGCTTCTGGATGAAAAACTCACACTGAATAAAAATCGTCGAACCATCGAAGATCGCATGAATGAATTACTGAATCGTGAAACATTCTCAATAGTAACATCACCTGAAAAACTAAACGACCCCGGACTGGAACTGGACGTGGCTTTACTTCAAAAGATCGCTGTGAAGCAGAATCCCTGGCTGGAAGTGAAGCAGACTGAAGTCGACCAGGCAATCGTTGGTATTGATCTGGCTGAAAAAGATTACTGGCCGGATATGGATTTTAAAATCGCCTACGGCCATCGAAGTGAAAATGCCGCCGGCCAGGATCTGGCAGATTTTTTATCTGCTTCCGCTGTTATGAATATACCGTTATGGCAAAAAACCAGGCAGAGTAAAAAAGTATCGGCCAGCCGGTCCAGGCGGCAGGCAGCCTCCAAGGAATACCGGAATTTTGTCATAAGACTTCCCCATCAAGTGGATGCCCTGGTAACTGAAATTCAAAGCCTTACGGAAAACTACCGCCTTTATAGAGATGCTCTTACTTTGCAGGCTGAGCAATGGGCGCGCTCTTCCATGGCAGCCTACCGGGTCGGGAAAGTGGAGTTCAATACAATGATAAAAGCCCAGATTCGATTGCTTCGCATTGAATTGAAAACGGCAACTTATTTATATAAAATTTACCGGAAACGAGCGGAATTGGAAGAGACAATCGGCGGCCCCCTGCCGGCCGCAATGCAATCATCGTGAAGTAGTAATTGAATTTATCGCTTATGCGAACAGCAAATCAAATATCAAAGGAGATACTAACATGAAACGAGGAATGCTCATACTATTTACCCTGTCATCACTCGTTTTGGCTGGTCTGCCGACTGGTATAGAGATCCAAACCGGGCAGCAATCGAATTTACCGGATGAAATATTCCTTGGGGTTGACCAGACTTTTGCCGCCGAAAGCAGCCTGAAAGCCGGAATGATCGATCCCAAAACCGGTAAAAAAATTAAATACTGGGCGGCGCCCATGGATCCGAAATATATCCGAAACGAACCAGGTAAATCCCCCATGGGAATGGATCTGGTACCGGTATATGAGGAAGAGGGGGATGAAAAAATGCCCGCTTCAACCATTCGAATAGATCCTGGAACAGTGCAAAACATGGGGGTTCGGACAAAACCCGTTGTAAGAAAAAAACTCACTAAAACAATCCGTGCCTTCGGCAACATCACCTACGATGAAACCCGAATTTATACGGTTAACACAAAATTCAGCGGGTGGATTGAAAAATTGTATGTAAACTTTGAAGGAGAAAAAGTACGGAAAGGACAACCCCTTTTTGAAATTTACAGCCCCGAACTGGTAAGCGCCCAGGAGGAATATTTGCTGGCCCTGGAACAAAATGCCGGTTTGTCATCCAGCGCATATGAATCTATCCGCGAAGGAGCGAAAAGCCTTCTTGAGGCATCCAGAACACGTCTGCAATACTGGGATCTGAGCGATACCCAGATTAAAAAAATTGAAAAATTAGGACGCCCAAAAAAAACACTGACCGTCCATTCTCCCGCCAACGGCGTGGTCATAGAGAAAGATGCTTTTCAGGGGCATTTCGTCAAAGCGGGCGCCCATCAATATGTAATCGCGGATCTCTCAAACGTATGGGTGGATGTGGATATTTATGAATACGAGCTTCCCTGGGTTAAAAAGGGAATGGCTGCGGATATGGAACTTCCCTATGTCCCGGGGAAACGGTTTAACGGAAAGGTGTTGTATATCTACCCCTATCTCTCAGCCAAAACACGAACAGCCCGTTTGCGACTGAAGTTTCCGAATCCAGACTATCGTCTCAAGCCTGATATGTACGCCACGATATATCTTAATTCCGCTATATCTTCAAACAGTCTTGTCATTCCTCAGGAAGCCGTGATTGATAGCGGTGTTCGAAAGATCGTCTTTATCTCCCTTGGAAAGGGTAAATTTCAGCCGCGGGAAGTAAAAATCGGTGTTGAAGGCAATGATAATGAATTCCAGGTTCTGGAAGGACTGGAAGAAGGAGAAAAAGTGGTTGTGTCAGCCCAGTTTATGCTTGATTCCGAGAGCCGGCTCAGGGAGGCAATTGACAAAATGCTGGCTGTTAAAACTGCATCCGATACGAAAGAGAAAACTTCTTCTAAAAACGATGATGATATGGATATGAGTAACATCAGTATGGAAGAAGAGGATGATCTTGATATGGAAGGGATGACTATGGATGATCCGCCTTCTAAACCATAATATATTTATATCATTAACTTAATGGCGTTGCTTTTTATATTACAAAACAAAACTGAATACGGGAGGAATCCCTGATGATTGAAAAAATAATTGAGCTTTCAATAAAAAATAAATTTCTTGTGATACTGATGACTATTTTTATTATTCTTGCAGGTATCTATGCTCTCTCCAAGACACCACTGGATGCGATCCCGGATTTATCGGATGTCCAGGTAATTATCTATACGGAATATCCTGGTCAGGCTCCCCAGGTGGTTGAGGATCAGGTGACTTACCCTCTTACGACCGCCATGCTGTCGGTCCCATTTGCAAAGGTAGTACGAGGCTACTCCTTTTTTGGCCTTTCATTTGTCTACGTCATCTTTGAAGACGGAACCGATCTATACTGGGCCAGAAGCCGTGTACTCGAATATCTCAATTTTGTTGCCGGACGGCTGCCAAACGGGGTAACTCCCTCCCTGGGACCGGACGCAACCGGTGTCGGATGGGTATATGAATACATACTGGAAAGCGACAGGCATGATCTTGCTCAACTGCGATCAATTCAGGACTGGTTTCTGCGGTATGAACTTGCAAGTGTTCCCGGTGTTTCCGAAGTGGCCTCCATTGGCGGATTTGTCAAGCAGTATCAGGTAGTAGTCGATCCTAACAAACTTCTGGCATACAAGATACCGCTTCAGAAAATCCGAATGGCCATTAAACGTAGCAATCAGGATGTGGGCGGGAAACTGATAGAGATGGGAGAAACCGAATTCATGGTCAGGGGACTCGGCTACATTAAAGGAATTGAAGATCTCAATAATATACCCCTGGGGACGAATCAGAACGGTACACCCATTCTTTTACGTAATGTAGCCTTGGTAAGGATCGGACCGGAGTTGAGGCGGGGGATAGCTGACTACAACGGCACCGGAGAAGTTGCGGGCGGAGTGGTTATTATGCGGTTTGGCGAGAACGCCCTGAAAGTTATTGAAAACGTAAAAAAACGTCTGGAAGAACTGAAATCAGGCCTGCCCGAAGGTGTTCGTATCAAAAGTGTTTACGATCGTTCCGGGCTGATATTACGAGCCATCGATAACCTCAAAAACACACTGATCGAGGAAAGCATCATCGTCGCCCTGGTATGCATTGTATTTCTGTTTCACTTCCGCAGCGCGCTGGTAGGCATCTTTACCCTGCCGGTGGGCATCTTTATCAGTCTTATCATTATGCAAAAGCAGGGAATTAATGCCAACATCATGAGTCTTGGGGGAATCGCCATCGCTATCGGAGCTATGGTGGACGCTGCCATTGTTATGATCGAAAACGCACATAAACACATCGAAAACGATGGCGGGAAAAAACCGCACTGGGACATTATAATGGACGCGTCCAAAGAAGTGGGCCCGGCCCTGTTCTTTTCCCTTCTGATCATCGCCATCAGCTTCCTGCCGGTTTTTACGCTGGAAGCCCAGGAAGGGAGGCTTTTTCGCCCCCTGGCCTTTACGAAAACATATTCCATGATGGGGGGCGCCTTTCTCTCCTTAACAATTGTACCGGTGCTCATGGGATACCTGATTCGCGGCAAAATCAAACCCGAAGCTAAAAACCCGGTTAATCGCTTCCTGATCTGGATCTATCATCCCATCATAAAACTGGTTTTAAAGGCCAAGATTCCGGTTGTGATCCTGTCGGTTATCATACTGGGTGTTACCTATATTCCATGGAAACGGATCGGCTCCGAATTCATGCCGCCGTTGAATGAAGGAGATCTCTTATATATGCCGACAACCTTGCCCGGCATTTCAGCTACCAAGGCTAAAGAACTGCTCCAGCAAACCGACCGAATCATTGCCACTTTTCCCGAGGTTCATCATGTGTTCGGGAAAATAGGGCGTGCGGAAACCGCAACTGATCCGGCCCCCATGTCAATGATTGAAACCACGATCATGCTTAAACCTGAATCGGAGTGGCGGGAAGGCATGACCATGGAAAAGCTGATACGTGAACTGGATAAGGCAATCCAGTTTCCGGGATTAACCAACGCCTGGACCATGCCCATCAAAACCCGAATCGATATGCTCTCCACCGGTATTAAAACACCTGTAGGTATCAAGCTTATGGGTGAAGATTTAAAGGTTCTAAATGAACTGGGAGAAAAGGTGGAGGTTGTAATACGGGAAGTCCCCGGAACCCTCAGCGTTTATGCAGAGCGCGTTACCGGAGGCAACTTCCTTGATTACCACATTAACCGAAGGGCAGCAGCCCGCTATGGTTTAACCGTTGGAGATGTCCAGGACATTATCATGACAGCTATAGGAGGCATGAATGTAACGCAAACAGTAGAGGGCCTGGAACGATATCCGGTAAACATACGGTATGGGTCCGAACTCAGGGATACTCCTGAAAAATTGCGTCGTATTCTTGTGCCCACCCCTTCCGGAGCCCAGGTACCCATAACGCAGCTTGCCGATATTCGCATTGTCAAAGGCCCACCGGTAATCAAGAGCGAGAATGCCCGTAACAATGCATGGATATATGTTGATCTGTCCGGAATCGATGTGGGTACTTATGTAAAAAAAGCACAGGCGATAGTGCGCGAAAAAATCAAGCTGCCGCCGGGATACAGCATGGTCTGGAGCGGACAATATGAATACATGATACGTTCCCAGAAACGCCTGAGAATTGTTGTTCCCATGACACTTGTTGTCATCTTTCTGCTGCTTTATTTTAATTTTAAAAATGTCAGTGAGAGCCTGATCGTCATGCTGAGCGTTCCGTTTTCACTCACCGGAGGTCTGTGGTTCATGTATTATCTGGGATACAATATGAGCGTTGCCGTGGGGGTGGGGTTTATAGCGCTGGCAGGTGTTGCAGCGGAAACAGGAGTGGTCATGCTTATCTATCTGGATATTTCTTATAAAAAATTCAAAGAGCAGCATGGTGACCGGTTCAACCGCCGGCATCTTAACGAAGCCATTGAAGAAGGTGCAGCCCTGAGGGTCAGGCCTAAAATGATGACTGTCGTCGCTATCATGGCCGGTCTGCTGCCCATTATGTGGAGCCATGGCGCCGGCTCCCAGGTTATGAAGCGTATTGCAGCACCGATGATTGGAGGAATGGTCAGTGCAACCATTCTTACCCTGCTTGTAGTGCCGGCTATATACGGGCTATGGAAGGGATGGAGCCTGCCCGAAGCTGACGCAAAAGATTGATCAAAAAACAGAATAAACTATAACTCTTGTAAAGGATTGTTTTAATTAAAAACAAAAAAGGAGAAACAAAAATGAAAAAAACATTCTGTATCATTACAATTGTCATGGCAGTAGGCATAGGGATACAAGGCATGGCTGCTGCAAATAATACTCAGATGGATCACAGTAAAATGGGCTCTGCAGACAATACGCAGATGGATCACGGTAAAATGGATATGTCAAAGAGTGGTGGCAAAAAATCGGCCGATATGAATTTCAAACACAAAGATGTGAATAAAGGGATTCGGGCTGAATTTGAAATCATGAGTCTTGAAAAGATGGGTATGAAAACAGACGACGGGTCCACACACCATATTATGATAAAGATCTTTAACGACAGCATGAACCATCAAATCAAAGAAGCAGCCGGCAAGATAAAACTCATAGACCCGGATGGCAAGGAAAAGGTTGTCGCTGTAAAAAACTATAGTGGAATATTTGCAGCCAATTTATCATTTCCCAAAACTGGAAAATACGGGGTGATCTGTCTTTTAAAAATAAAAGACGAAAAACCGATGTTTAAATTCTGGTATACGCATAAATAGGAATTGAGGCTTGCCCGCCGTCTGTGTGGCGGGGATTGGGGAATTAACTGCTCTGACCTATACTTGATTTGACAGTATTAGAATGCAAGTTACAACTTCGTTTGACAATATGATATCACAACAGTTCAGGAGCCTCTGAAAGTTTGTATATGTTGGAGATATCTGTAATAGAACGATCTGGTTTCATTGGGATGGATTTCTGGAAAAGATCACCAGTTTTAAAGAAAACAAAAACCATGTGATCGGTTGATTAAATCTTAAAATGGCACTGTCTATAATGAGAAAACTCAAAATACGACGCATGAGGGCTTGCTAATTT
>JAQYVL010000115.1 GCA_030145525.1 Desulfobacterales bacterium | reverse complement strand
AGAGAAAACAGGCAGCATGCGCGCGCGCCTCCTTTCGCTTCAGGAACTTCAGAACAGCCTGGAAGGTTTTAATGAAGGCGTACGGAACATTATGAACAAGGATGAAGACAATCCGCATGACCTGGCGGGTATTGTGGGTCTTTTTGCCGATATTATTGAAACGTCGCCCAAATACGAACTTGCAGTTGAAGCCGCACTTGATAAAAAACTGAAATCTGTTATTGTCGAAACCCTTCAGGATGGGCTCAATGCAATTGAGTATCTCAAGCATGGCAACAGCGGTCGGGTATCCTTTATCCCCCTGTCCCTGAAAAATGAAGTGACCGACAAGTTTGAAGAACCCGGCGGCACATCCCTGGCTACTGTTATCAAAACAAAACCTGAATACCAAAGTATTATTGAAGCGCTGCTTGGGGATGTTCTGTTGGTTGACACTATGTCCCGGGCTTTGGAGATCCGTGACAACAACCGGAATAAATATACTATTGTGACCCTTTTGGGTGAAATAATTGAACCCAATGGAATTGTTGTTGGCGGAAGTATTGCTGAATCCGGTTCCGGAATTTTGAAAAGAAACCGGGAAATCAAAGAATACACGGAAACGCTCAAGCAGCTTGAATCTCAATTTCAGATCATCAAAGCTGAAACTGAAAAGACTGAGCAGGATCTGCAGCATACAAAGCAGGCCTATGAAACCCTTGCCGGGTATAAGCAGGAACTTGACATTAAGCTTATTCGGGAAAAGACAAAGGAGGAACAAGCTACAAAGGACCTTCTGCTTGAGCAGGAGAAAGCCGATTTGATTGCGTTTGAAGAATCAGAAAACAATTCTGCTTTAGAGAAAAACCGCCTGGAGCTCGATCATTTGCAGACAAAAGAGGTCCTGGTTCAGCAAAATGAAGAGCAGAAGCAGCAGGTTTTAATGGATTTACAGAAAAGTGAAGAAGCGCTAAGACAGCAACTTGAACAATCAGAGACCCGCAATACTGAACTCAGGGTCAGCCTGGCTGCATTAGAACAAAAACTTGAAAATGCCGAAAGCAACTTAAACCGGCTGTTTGAGCAGAAAAAAACCTCATTGACAAAAACCGACTTGATAAACAGCGAAAGGAAAAAGTTTGAAAGCAATACAGAAACTTTTACTCAAAATATTGTAAACTCAAAGCAGCAAATTCAGGCCCAGGTTCAGCAAAGCACGGATCTTGACCGGGAGATCTCTGCCGAACAAAAGCTTTTGCATGAACTTGAGGATTTTGTTCAGTCCAATGAAAAATCGCTGAAAGACCTGCGCATTCGCTGGGATGAAATAGAGCCTAAGATTCATGATACTGAGATGCAGATTTCCAACCTATCCATACACATGGAGCATCTGCAAAAAGAAATTTATGAAAAATATGCCATATCAATTGAACAGCTTCCTTCTGCGCCGGATCCGGACAGTTTCAATGAAGAAGAATCAAAGGATCGGTTGGAAAAACTGAAGACCCGGCGTGAAAATATCGGTGAAGTTAACCTGGGTGCTGCAAACGAATTTGAAGAGCTTCAGCAAAGGCATCAGTTTCTCATCTCACAGGAAGATGACCTGCTCAAAGCAATTGACTCCCTGCAGAAAGTAATTACGAAAATTAACAAAATCACAAAACAGAAATTTCTCGATACTTACAATGTCATCAATGAACATTTTAAGGAACTTTTTCCGGTTCTCTTCAGCGGCGGCAAAGCCTACATGACCTTGACCGATGAGACGGATATCCTTGAAACCGGTATTGATATATTTGCTCAGCCTCCCGGAAAAAAACTGCAGAGCCTTGACCTTCTTTCGGGTGGTGAAAGGGCGCTGACGGTAATAGCGCTTATGTTCGCTATATTTTTAACCAAACCAAGCCCTTTCTGCCTTATGGACGAAATCGATGCTCCGCTTGATGACACCAATATCGGGAAATTTGTCCAGCACCTTCACAAGATGGCCGATCATTCACAGTTTATTATTGTTACTCATAATAAACTATCCATGCAGGCAGCAAATTCCCTCTACGGCATCACCATGGAAGGGAGTGGTGTCTCAAAAATTGTTTCCGTCGATTTTCATTAACAGCTTGGCTGTTCTTGAAAATCTATATAGAACCTAATGCCAGACAATCAGGAAAAAAAAGGCTTCTTTAAACGTCTCAAAGCCGGATTATCCAAAACCCATAGAGCTGTTACCAGGCGCCTCGAGGAGGCTACCCTGGGAAAAAGAGAAATCAGTTCTGATCTGCTTGAAAACCTCGAGGAAATCCTGATTACTTCCGATCTCGGCGTCCAAACCGTCCAGACCCTTATGGATAAAATAAGGTGGCGGGTAGAAAGAAAAGACTTGCAGGAGCCCGGTAAAATCAAGCAAGCCCTGAAAGATGAAATCCATGAAATCCTTTCCCGCACTGAGCAGGTTTTACAGATCCATTCCGATAAAAAACCCTTTACAATCCTGATTGTCGGGGTTAACGGTACCGGCAAAACCACAACCATTGCAAAAATGGCAAATATATTTAAAAGTCAGGGCCATTCCGTACTGCTGGCCGCTGCCGACACTTTCAGAGCTGCCGCCATAGATCAGATCGAAGTCTGGGCCAGCCGTGTGGGCTGTGAGGTTATTAAACACAAGCCGGGCGCCGACCCTTCGGCAGTTGCATTTGATGCACTCAAATCCGCCCGGGCGCAAAACATTGATGTCTTAATTATTGATACCGCCGGCCGTCTCCACACAAAAGCACCCCTCATGGATGAGATCAAAAAGGTTAACAGAATCATCAACCGGGAGCTGCCCGGAGCCCCCCATGAAACTCTGCTGGTACTTGATTCTACAACCGGTCAGAATGCCATCTCACAGTCAAAAATATTTAAAGAAGCCCTGAATATATCCGGCATTGCCCTGACCAAACTTGACGGTACAGCAAAGGGCGGCGTTATTGTGGGAATATCCGAAGCCTTGCGGATCCCTGTCCGCTACATCGGCATAGGCGAAAAAATTGACGATCTGCGTGAGTTTAATGCCAGGCAGTTTGTTGAGGCGATGTTTGAGGATTAATTGTCTGAGCCTGCAGCACGGCAAGATTGCTTGCTTTCAAGCAATCTTTACTCCACCACACATGTTGAGGTAAAATTAATGAGGCTGTAGTCTGTACGGGGAATTTTAACCGATACTTCTGCAGGATCAAAACTGCAGTTATCGTTATCATACTCAGGTGTTATTGTATACCAGCCTACCCCCGATAAGTTATTGAATAAATAATTTCCTTCAGAATCTGTTTGCTGAGGTTCCAGTTGCTGAAAGCCTTCGCATGCTAAAAACAATACAGAACCTATAACTCGGCCTGTCAAAACAATGTTTTGTAACAAAATTATTTAA
>JAQYVL010000114.1 GCA_030145525.1 Desulfobacterales bacterium | reverse complement strand
TGATTTCATCTTTGATATTTTTCAGGGATTTGGCTATGTTGGTTCCGACAACATAGCTTACTTTATCTTTCTCTTTTTCAAGTGTCACAGCTGCTTCTTTTTTTTCAGCTGGTTCGGTATTCTCATTCTTTGCAAAAGATTCACAATTGCAGATGAAAAGCATCAGACAACAAATCAATATTCTTGTAACATATTTTGTTTTCACAGAAACTCCTCTCTTTTCAAAAGTTAATTGGTAGAAAGACCGCTCGGTCTATCCTGTTATGTAAATTTTATCTCATTTTCCGAACTAACGGTTTTAATTTTCAGGGAAGTAAATAATCCCATAACCGACGCACCCCTCTTTATTATGCTTGACTGGGTGATCAGCTAAATAACGTAGATTTGTCCTTTCATTTCTTTGAGTGCATGTTGCCAAAGAATCCTCGATTCTGTGGAATAGCCGGTCATTTATGAACAATCCCAAATAATTGTAATTTTTTCTTCTGGTTTTGATGCGAACGCTTTTTTCCATTTCTGAATCGCAATAATTGCATTTTGCTCTGTGAGTTTCTCTCTGAAGATAAACTTGAGGTAGCTTTTTTTTAACCTCTGCACCCATTCAATTTTAGGATTTTCGTTTTCCAGTTCCATTTTCTTTATCACTATTGTTGTCGTGCAATGAACCGTAAATCTTATATTCGAGAGCCATTTTTATATTTAAAATCAATTTAATACGAAGACTATATATCCCACAAACGATTGTGGATTGCAATATCTACCTATATCTGTATCGTTTCAGATAGTTCATGGATTTTTTTGGAAATATCCCGGACTGTCATTTTTCGATGATCGATCCACCATTTTGCATCGGTTTCTTTCTGCCATTCTGCAAGAAACACCGCAAACGCTTTTTCAGACAGAACCTTTTCATCATTGTTTTCGAATGTCAGGCTTTGTCTCAGGTAATTAACCTTGTTAATCAATTCGCCCCTGATTTTCACCGCCCATGAGACCGATTTGGGGGAGCCTTCAAGATCTTGAAATCCAAGAACTTCATGTTCCTCTGTTAATTTTTTTGTCTGCTGACTGAAATATTCCTTTTTGCATGTTTCGCAATACCAGTCTTTTTTATCCACCAGAAACAGATTTTTTTCATGGCTTTCAAAAAGCTGCACCTGAAACAGGCTGCGGCATGTGCGGCATTTTACGTTATAATTGTATGATTCTTTCATTAGGTTATGGGGGTGTTTCATCGTCCCTGTTCGATTCTTCGGCTGTTTTTTCAATTTCCACTTCGACAATTCGTCTTTCATCGGCTTTGGTAACTCTGATTATTGCATCCGGTGTTTTCAGCTCTTCTCCCTCTTCCGGAATAAAACGCAGTTCTGAAAGGATAAATCCGGATATTGTCTCATAATCTTCTTTTTCGCTGAGATTCAGTTGGAGTTCACGATTCACCTCTTCAATTTCCGTTTCTCCTTTGACGATGCTTTTTACATCATCAACCTTGCGGATCATAATTTTCTCATTATCGGTTTCATCATAGATTTCTCCGACAATTTCTTCGAGAATATCTTCGATGGTAATCAGGCCGCTGATTCCTCCGTGTTCGTCTGTCACAAGGGCAAGGTGGACTTTTTCTTTTTGAAATTCAGTTAAAAGGTCATCCAGAAGAATGGTTTCCGGAATGAACATTGCCGCGCGAACAAGCCCCTTTACTTTTTTCTGGCTTTCACCGTTCAGAACTGCCTTTAAGATATCCTTGGCATACAGTATGCCGATTATGTGGTCCGGTTTTTCCTTATAGATCGGGATGCGTGAATACCCTTTTGTTACAATTTGCCCAGCCGCATCACTGATTTTGGTGTCTGAATCAATCGAGAAAACATGAGTTCGGTCAATCATTATTTCGTCAGCTCTCAGGTCGCTGAAACGAAAAATGTTGTGAATCATGATTCGTTCGTCCTCCTCTACCTCGCCAACCTCTTCTCCAAGGCTGACCACACTTTTGATTTCTTCTTCAGTAATGATTGGTTCGGAATTGCCGCCTTCAAAAGGGCTGGATATAAATATTGTAAAATATTCGAGAAGTTTGATGATGGGGAACAAAAGATACTGCAAAAATTGTATTATAGGGGCTGAAGCTATAGCCAGCCATTCATTTTTAGCCAGTGCAATGTTTTTGGGTATGATTTCACCAAATACAAGAATCAGGATAGTCATGATTCCGACAGCAATACCAATGGCATTGGATTTAAAAATTTCGATTGAAATGGAGGTTGCGATGGATGAAGCCGCAATGTTAACCAGGTTGTTGCCGATCAAAATGGTGATAATCAGCCGCTGGTTATTGTCTTTGAGGGTTTTAACCAGACGGATGCCTTTTCTGTTTTGCTCTATAAGATGTTGAATTCTGATGTTCGAAAGAGAAATAAATGCAGTTTCAACACTTGAAAAAAAGGCGGACAAACACAGAAAAATTAGAAGAAGGAAAAAGGACTGGTCAGGTATATCCATAAATGTTTGCAAAATTATGGCAGCAGGCTTTCCCCGAAATTAAAATCCTGCATACCGATTATAGGCCTTTCAAATGTTTGAGATAGGATTTTTTATACGAGAATATTATGAACCAAACTTACACCTGTGTCAAGTATGAATCAAAGGCATGGAGATTATAGCAATGCTCATAATTCGTGCCCGAATGAAAACTGTCTTTTTGCCCGATATCTGCGTTGGACGACAATTTTAATCCTCGAAATACTCAATGTATGCCTGTGGTTAAAATTGTCGCCCGCCTTGATCTCAACCAAAAATCCTAGTTTCGTTCAGACACTAATTACGTACTGATTGGAATAAAAAAATAATACTTCTCATTTTCAGGTCTTGATTTCCTCTTTCACTGAAACGGCAATTTTATACAGAACAGTCAGAATCAGAAACCCCAGTGCGTAAATACCGATGGTAATGACAATTTCCGGTATTGTCGGGATATATTCGTTAACGTGATGAAGCGGATTGGGAACAAATCCGCCGGAGATCATGCCAAGGCCCTTGTCAATCCATACACCAATAAAGACACAGGCGCATGCGATGGGCAGAATGGTCTCATTGTTCCTGGTGGCAGGATTTACCAGAAGAATAATGGCAATACCCATCAGAATCATGGAGGTCCACATCCAGGGTACCAGCACCCCGTGTCCATGGAGCCCGAAAAACAGATATTTCAAATGATCGATATGTTCGGGAATGCCGCTGTAAAGAGCAACAAAAACTTCGCAGGCAAAGAAAAATACATTGGCGATCAGGCCGTATGTAACAATTTTAGCAACGGTTTGGATTGCTTTTCTGCCAGGGTCAAAATTCGTGGTTTTTTTGATGAGGTAGCATAAAAGGATCAGAAAAGCCGGACCTGCTGCAAAAGCTGAGGCCAGAAACCGGGGAGCCAGGATTGCCGTCAGCCAGAAGCCTCTCCCTGGAAGGCCGCAGTAGAGATATGCCGTAATGGTATGAATACCGAATGCCCAGGGAATTGAAATATAGATAAACGGCTTTATCCATTTTGGAGGGGCAATACTGTTTCGTTCGGACTCGAGCACAATCCATCCGATAAAAATATTAAGGAAAAGATAACCGTTTAAAACGATCATATCCCAGAACAGCATGGAATAGGGGGTTGGGTGCAGTATCACATTGAATGCCCGCGTGGGCTGACCAAGGTCGACAATGATAAAGGTCAGGCACATGACAAGCGAGGAAACAGCCAGGAACTCACCCAGAATGGTAATTTTACCGAATGCCTTATAGTCATGAAGATAATAGGGAAGAACAAGCATAACCCCTCCTGCGGCCACACCAACAAGGAAGGTAAACTGGGCGATATAGAACCCCCAGGAAACATCACGGCTCATGCCTGTAATTCCAAGACCAAAACTGTACTGCTTTAAGTAAACGGCAAAACCGATGCCGATGATGCCAAACAGTGCCAGTATCCACAGATAGTATTTTTTGCTTCCTTTAACAGCCAGTTCAAGCATAATAACCTCACACTATGTAGTAAACTGCAGGGCCGGTGCCCAGGTTCTGTTTACGTCGGATGGTGTAATTTGATTTCAGAAGTTTCCTGACATCGGATTCCGGATTTTCCAGATCCCCGAAGTTCAGGATACCGTTTGAAGCCTCAACACAGGCCGGCATTTTACCTTTTGCAAGCCTTTCTGCACAGAAATTACATTTTTCCACAACACCCTTCATCCGGGTTGGGAATCCGGGAGCCACTTCTTTTATGAACTCTCGCGGATCTCTGAAATTAAAGCTTCTTGATCCATAGGGGCAGGCGGCCATACAGAACCGGCAGCCGATGCACCGATGAAAATCCATCAGCACAATACCGTCCTCCCGCTTGAAGGTTGCCTTGGTCGGGCAGGCCTGAACACAGGGCGGATTTTCGCAGTGGTTGCAAAGGACCAGGAATGGCAAATGCTTTGTTCGCTCATCAAGATAATTGTTTTCCTTGGAGGGAAATGCATGTTTGTATTCTTCTTCCCAAATCCATTTGATCTCATGCCTGATATTCTCAATTTTAGGAACATTGTGAATTTTATTGCATGCTTCAACAATCGGTTCCAGATCCTCTGCGGATTCTATTTTCCGGGTGTCGATCACCATGCCCCAGTGCCCGGCGGTCAAAGCATTTTTGTTTTTAAATGTTTCAACCTTTCCATGTTCATCAGATGAGGCAAACAGATTTAATGCAGGGATTGCCCCGATTCCCAGCGCTGAAATTCCAGCTGTCTTCAAGAAGCTTCTTCTGCTGTTTTTCATCACTCCTTCTCCTTCGGCTCATTATGGCAATCCCAGCAGTAAGGTCTTACCGAAGCATAATTGTGACATCTGTCACAGAATTCGGCCTTGTTGGAATGGCATCCAGTACATGATTCCTCCCCGTTTGAAAGACTCATGGTAAAATTTTTGCCATTGCTGCTTTTGTATATCCTATTGCCTTCTCGAACTACCGTATCCCGCCACATATCCAATATCTGCATGTGTCCCGCCTTCATTTCCTCTTTAGGCAGCACACAGTAACCGGCATCTTTGGCCTTCTGGGTCAACTCAGGCTCAGGTGCAGGCGCGGCCTTACCGAAATTAAACAAAAAAGGCGAGATTACGATCGCACAAAAAACAATTAAACCAGCGATGATGTACTTTTTATCATTCATCAGCCTCTTCCTCCATTCCTAGCAGCGGCTCAGTGCGCAGGTCGGTTTTCCTTTCGTTTTCACCTTCCATAATCAGCGCATTACCAACCATCTCGTGCAGGCCGATAACCCCTACGCCCGGAACCCAGTAATCCATGAGATCCGGAAAAGCGGCTCTATCAATTGCGCAGATCGTAGCGAGTGCGTTTACACCGTATTTTTCATGTACGTGTTTAACAGCATTGGCGCGTGGAAGTCCACCAGCCATTCTAAGTTCCATATCCTCTCCTGCATTGAGCCCGGCACCACTGCCGCAACAGAAAGTGTTTTCACGGATTGTACCGGGAGGCATTTCATAAAAATTGTTACAGACATTCCGGATAACATACCTTGGTTCTTCCAGTATTCCCATACCCCTTGAAGGGTTGCAGGAGTCATGAAAGGTTACAGAAAGGTGGTCGTTTCTGCTGGGATCCAGTTTTAGCTTATTATGCTTGATTAGATCAGCAGTAAATTCAGCTATATGAACCATTTTTGTGGATTTTGCATTTTCAAATTTTGTCCCGGTGATTGGAGAGATCGGTTCTTCCATAAAGTCTGCAGGACCGTTCATTGTATCCATGTATTGATGGATCACCCGCCACATGTGACCGCACTCACCGCCCAGAATCCATTTTACGCCAAGCCGTTTTGCTTCCGCGTACATTTTGGCATTGAGCCTCTTCATCACCTCGTGGGAGGTAAAGGAGCCGAAATTTCCACCCTCTGAGGCATATGTAGACCAGGTTACATCCAGTCCGTATTCTTTTTTCAAGTATTCAAAAAGGAGCATGTAGCCCATACAGGTATAGGTCCCCGGATCTGCAAAAATATCACCGGATGGTGTGATAAAAAGAATATCCGCTCCCTTTTTGTTAAAATTGGGTTCAAGCTGCACGCCGGTCACTTCTTCGATATCCTCAACGAAAAAATCAAGCATGTCTTTAAAGGCATGAGGCTGAATTCCAAGGTGATTCCCAGTCTGATAGCAATTGGAGACCGGAGTGGCAATCCAGTCAATGTTCAACCCCAGAAGATTCAGAAGTTCTCTGCCGAGAAGGGTGATCTCTGCCGTGTCGATGCCGTAAGGGCAAAAAACCGAACACCTCCGGCACTGGGTGCATTGAAACAGATAGTACCACCACTCTTTCAGCACATCGATGGTCATGGGCCTTGCGCCGGCAACCCTGCCGAGTATCTTTCCGGCAGTTGTGAAATCATTCCGATAAACCGATCGAAGCAGCTCTGCACGAAGAACCGGCATGTTTTTCGGATCTCCCGTACCGATAAAGAAATGGCATTTATCAGCGCACGCTCCGCATCGTACACAAATATCCATAAATATTTTCAACGAACGAAATTTATCAAGACGTTCCCTGAACCCTTCATAGATGATCTGTTTCCAGTTTTCCGGCAGCTTCCAATCCTCATCCAGGGGGTTCCAGGCCCTTGCATTCGGAAGAGAGAGAGCCTCAACACTTTTAGGATTTGAGGCGTAGCAATAAATTCCCTTTCGGATAACCGCAGGGGTATCCATCCAGCCTTTTTGCGGAGGATTATGATCGATCTGTATTAATTCATCTGATTTTGGAAGATCTGACATTACACTTGCTCCTTTTCCACAGGGAGTCCAGCTTCTATCATTTTTTCCCTGAAATGATCTTCATACTCTTCATATGTATGAATCTTTACGGGATAATTCCATGGATTGATATGCCTTCTCGCACGGGTGTCCGTCGTCAAGTTCCTCGTGGGACTCAGAAAAACTCCACCCAGGTGCATGAGCTTGCTGAATGGGAAATAGGCGAAAAGAACACTGACAAGAAAAATGTGGATATAAAACAACCCTCCGATTCCTTCCGGAATAGTGGGATGAAGCGTGACAAGGCTCATGGCAAGCGCCTTGATCCCAACAACATCTACCTTGGCAAAATAGCGCATCAGAATCCCTGTAAGAGCAATGCCTATGATCAGGAACAGGGGGAAATAATCTGCGGCAAGCGAAATGTATTTCACTTTTGGGCCAAACACCCTTCTCAGGAGCAGAAAAATAACTGCTGCAAGAAGGACCAGACCGGACATAAAAATGCCGGGCAGCCCCACTTCGATTACACTGCTGAAATACTCGATCCGGAAAAATGAATCCAGTTGTTCCACAACTCGAATGCAAAGCGGTACCGGCTCCAGAAAGAATCTCAGGTGCCTTACAAGAACGGTAAGGAAAGCGTAATGAAATGCCAGTGCCGCCATCCAGAGCCATATCTCCCAGCGGTACGAAATTTTTACTCCGTTTTCCGTTTTATTGAAGGCCATGCTGGTATTCCGGAACAGGGATCTGAAAAGAAAAATTTCCAGAATCATTCGAATCAGAACGCCGAATTTAGAGGAGGGGTTGTCGATGCAGTCGGGCTTGATCCATTCTAAGGTTTTCTGCTGTCCGCAAGTGGTCGGGATTCGGAAAGGTACCGGTGATTTTGCCCAGTCCATTACCCGGATGACGAAACCGATAACAAATATGAGAACCGCCAGGCAGGGAATCCAGATCCCAAAAAGAGCCTGAAGGCCCAGCAAATCGGCTCCCACATAGGCAAGCAGACAGAGAACCAAGACTGTTATGAGGGAATACATATAATTTACATTCATATACCGTTACCTCACTATCCGGTCTTAGATGCCTTCGATAAAATCTATCGGATCAAACGGTTTCAGGTTTTCGCACAGCGTCCCCGGGTAACTTTCCGGTATCCGACCTGTTTCAACCCAAAAAGTTTTCAGATTGTCTCGAATAGAATCTAACACCTTCATCAATATTAAACATTTAATTCACTGAGATCCCGGTCTATCATCCGAGATCTCGGAAATCAATCCAGCCCGTTTAAATGCCTTAAAAACCTTATTTTTTTCCTCATTTGCTTTGAGGTCGTATATTTTTTCCCTGCACTCCACATATATATTAAAGGCCAAAAGCAGCAGTCTGTCGATTTTCGTGTCAAGTTCCAGAAGCTCTTTTTCCGAGCCGGTTTTTCCAAGCTGCTTTTTCAGGGTTTCCCGTATGATATTTTTCAGCGAAAGAATAAATGATGTGGCCTGTGAAGGGGTGAAGTCCTGAATTGCCCGGATTCGAATAATCGGATCCAGATGTTCCCTCATCCGATTCTCAGCCGGTTCCGTAACCAGCTCGTCAAATAGGGAATTCAGCCCTTCCGATACAGTGATCCCAACCGGATTGGCAAAACGATCGTTTTGTGATTTAAGGAATTGAGAGGTGTCAAGGGGGTAGGTATTTATAACAGCATCGATCCACTTTTTTACAATAGCGGACCTGTTTTTTTCTAGATACCTTTTTAACCCCATTTTTGCCCCTGATAAGCGATTTGCGTCAAACAGTAACGATAAAAAAGAATATCGAATAACTTTCCAGGTGAATTGTTGAGGAGAATATTTCTTTGGAATTTAGAAATTTATTATCCTCGACCCCAAAAAAGACGTTTTATAAACAACTCCCCATACCATGTCAAGCATAAAGAAAAAAATTATAAAGAATGTATCAGTTCCGAAAATGGAAAACATGTTAAATTGATTAAACTTTTTGTCAAAGCTGTGTTCCGTTTTTATGCCACACGATGTGCCAATAGTATACGTACCATGTGTTTGTTAATTAAAGAAGTAATCGAAAATTAAATCAAGTGCTTGAATGGTTCATGTGATTTCCGGTTTGACATTTTGAACGTCGAAATGTAGATATATCATAATCTTTGAATAAAAAAATCAAAATTAATCTGGCAGAACAACCAGAAGCAGCATTGAACTTGTAAAATTCGGATTTGGCATCAGCCTTTTCCCGCGCCGGCTCATCCAGTTTCAGTTGAAATCCGGTGATCTTTCTGCATGCTCTTTGACCAGGGAGCAGGTTTTTTCGAGTGGAATGAAGTTACGATGAAAGAAATTGAAAGGATATTGAATGCGCAAGGTAAAAGGATCCATTTTTATTCCGTGGGCCAAAGCGCTTAAAGCCGACAAAACCGGACTTTATGAGGGCCATCTGACACAGGAAGATAAGGAAATCCTGTCGGGGCTGATTTTACCGTCTTCGTGGTACAGCTTTGAAACCTATAAAAATTGCTTCAATGCAGTGTCAAAGGTATTCGCACAGAACAATCCGGAAACCATCCGGGAGTGGGGGAGGGAATACAGCAACCAGATTATGGGTTCGGTATATAAGCGGGCGATTAAGGAGGGGGATCCGAAACTGGCAATGGAGCATTTTGCATTTGTTTTCAAAAGTATGTTTAATTTTGCCAAAGTGAGTACTGAATTTGTTTCAGATAATGAAATGATTGTTTCCATCGAAGAATATGATCCGGATTTTGAACTCTGTTATCATTTATTCAGAGGATGGCTGGAAAAGTTTATTGAATTGTGCCTGAATAAAACGGTTCAAACAGAATTCCTGCAAAAGACATGGGAAGGCGCTCCTTTGACTCAGATTAAAGTCACCTGGGATGCCTGATTGTTTTGAAAATCAAAAATGGCGATGACAAAGCGATGATCATAAAGGGTGTCAGCGGGTGTTTCCAACAGAATTTCGATCTTGCCTTATAGATCAGAGGCACAATCTTCATCTTTTCGGATAAGAAATTAAGTACTATATTTCAAGGATAGAGTACAACCAAAAAAGTTCAAATTTTGTTTGAGCTATAAAAATTAAATTTAAACCTGTTTCCAACTTTTTTAATCGACCTCGATAAAAAATTATAATTCAATTTTTACTCATTCAATTTGAATACTGGGAAATCACAACTGTGACTTTTTAAATATTGGTTGAGACCAGAAAATAAATTACAACACAAAAAAAACCATCGATTGAGATCTCCCTATCAGAGCACTTAATGGCCTTTTTTCTTTGCGGCTACGTTGAATTATTTTTAGACATTTTGAGTCGGTCTTGACTGCAAAGATATATATCAGATT
>JAQYVL010000113.1 GCA_030145525.1 Desulfobacterales bacterium | reverse complement strand
GTATTGGATTTGATATCGAGTTTGTGCTCCTTGAGAGAGAGTCTGTTATCCTCGGTTTTTCCGATGACCTTGACTATTTTCTCGTCCAGCATTGTTTCAAGTTTTTTATCTAGTTTGGAAAGTTGTCTCTCGATCTCTTTATTGATTCCTTCAACACTTTCACCGCTCGCACTCCCAAGCCTTGCTTTGATCATGGTCTTTTTTAATTTTATGATGTCTAACTTGAGTGCCTTAATGGACTCATTCATTCTGGCAAGACTCTCTAAAGATTCTGGATTAATATCATAGGCATAGGCCACGTTAAGGAAGTCATGGACACTTTTGAGTTCTGATTTTATTTCCTCTTTGACTATCTTTTTGATATTTTCCTTACTATTTGTCGTACTGCAACCGATGATTAAGAATAAAGCCAGTGTTATAATGGAGATGGATTCGATGGCACTTCTTGTCATAATCACTTTTCCTTCACGAATTATTAACATACTAATTTTAGGTTCATTTCTGAAACCTGCGAGCGTTAGAACAAATGCGATGCCTGATTTTTATGAACATCATTTCATATTATAGAACTATCATCTTTATATACAAAACTGACTTTCATCTTGTCAATATAAAATGCGTTTGATTGATGTAATATGTTAATGTCAAATATTATAATGAGTTTACAGCAAAAAAAGCAGCTTGCTTTCCTAATATCAGCCTCCTTGGGTCGCGCTATTTCGCATCATTAATTGTGAGCAAAAGTCTCTTGGACGAATCTTTCAAATTGTTAATATCAAACTTGATTTTATTAATATCATTTTGTTGAGAATTGATTTTTTCAATTAACTCTAAATTGTTGCCGGACACTTCCTGTTTGTTTTCCTTGATGAATAGTCTATTTTCTTTGATGTCCTGCATGCCGGCTCTGATGTTGGTCCTGTTGGATTTCATGTCGATCTTATTGGATTTGATATCGAATTTGTACTCTTTTATGTCAAGCCTGTTTTCTTCAATATTTTCATAAACTTTGATAAGCTTTCCATCAATTTGGGTTTGGATGGATTCGTCGATTTTTGATAGTTGGATCTCAACATCATTACCGATCTTTGTAAACCGGACTTCAAATTCCTCATCAATCTTTGCAAGTTTTGCTGCGATTTCTTGATTAATTGTTTCCAAATCAACGTCACTCGAACCGCTGATCCTGGAGTTCATTTTTTTCTTTAAGAGGGTAATATCATATTTTACGGACTTCAGGCCTTTGTCCATGCTGAAAAGATCTTCTAATGCCTTAGGATCGTTATAAGAATAGGCAACATTAAGGAAATCATTGATATCTTTGAGTTCGCTCTTTACTTCTGCTGCGACCTGGTTTTTTATATACTCCTTATTTGCAACGCATCCGGTCATCAAAAACGAAATAATACTTATAACTGGAATAATGGAAAAATATACTCTTTTCATGATAAATACCCTTTTCATTTTAACCTCAATAACTTTGTCTGTTTGGCTTCATCTGTCTGAAAAACGTTTTGTCTCTCCAATTGCTCAAGAAGCTTTATCGCTACTTATAGTCCTGTGAAGCAACTGTTATGCCAAGATGGCTAAAATTATAAGAAAATATAAATATATCAGATGGTTATGTTTGAGAATCAGGTGGGGTCAGATAGACAGTTGGACAATAAATATCATATCTTTTTTGGGAAATTTTTTACATATTCTTAATTCATTGAAGAGACATAGAAACTTAAGTCAATCAGATAGGCTAATGTAAAGATATTTTTAATGTGATTGACTAACTGATTGAAATTCATTAATTGTTGATTTGCCGGTCAAAAATATACGAGCCATCAACCCGGAGTACGATGCAAAAGAATTGGTGATTATTCATCCTTTACAGCACCCATGATTTTTAGATTGGCCCCAATCTTATTAAGAAACTCCTCCTTGACCCACTCGGGCGGAGTAATATTTCGAAGAATACGATAACGGATAAATTCTTCACGGGATTTGCTGTATTTGACAAAAGGACCATCAAAAGAATCACTTGCCTGGGCCCACGTTTCGTAATAATTTGCGGCATCAGGTCCATCATATTTTACCAGGAAATTTATTCTTTCTTCCTTATCAAAAGGCCCCAGATAGACAAAATCGGTTAACGCAGTTGCCAGTGAATTAAAGATGCCGATTTCTTTGCTGTGAATATCGAGAACGCAATGGCCGATGATTATTTGTTTCACATCATCCTTTTCGATGGTCTCATAATAAATTTGGGGCCTGCGGTTTACGTTGAAGCTGCCCGCAATAGGAATTCGAAAGTCATTAGCTCCAAATGCAGGCCAGGCATTCTTCACTACGCTCCACATTATTGAATTATCAATGAATCCGATGATTCCATCTTTCCATATTTTGACTTTTCCGTTCTCAATTTCATGAGCATCCTGTATTGCTTCCAATTCATAATTTTTATTCCGTATGGTTAGCATCGGCAGACTGCGGTCCTTATAGATAAGCTCTCCCGGATCAATAAATGCAAGAAGATTGGCAAACATCTGCGGGCTGAATTTACATTCCACATCTGCAGATATCAGGATGTCTTTTTCGTAGTTCAGCTGATACGTGATAATGTAACTTTTATTAGAATCTGAAGTTATCGAATCAGCTATCAATGACGGTCTTTGAAAACCGCCTGAATATGTACTCTCTCTACTGACAATGTTCAGGTGAGTGGAGACAGACAGAATCAGGGTAACAATTATTAGGAGAAAGACGATAAGAATAACCATCATGAGGTCGGACATGACGTCATAAGGATTGCTTGACGATTGTAAGCCTGGTTTGTTCATCGAAATGTCACCTCCGGTATTTATAAAATTCGCTTGGAAAGATCTCGGTTCAGCCGATTTCGCTAATTGGTTTTAATCTGATCCAATAAGGCTCTTTTAATAATTTCATTATTATTGTCCATTTTTTCCACCAACTGGGACAACCTGGTATGAACCGGCAGTGATGCCAGATCTTTCATCGAAGAATGGAGGGTCTGGACCCCTTTTGATGCTTTTGTCATATCCTGATTAAGAGTATTCAGACTGTCACGCATGGGTTGGGTTAATTCTCCAAGTACGCTTTTGAGTTCCCTGTACCCGGCCGAAGCATCGTTCATATCTTTATCAAGGCTGTTCATGCTGTTACTCAGAGGCCCGGTCAATTCTTCCAGTGCATTATGCAAATCTTTATATCTTTCAGATGCGCTGGACATATCTTCAATTAGAATATTTAAATTCTGACGCAGGGGATCTGTCAGCATATTAAAGGCATTATCAAGCTCCTTGTAACTAGCGGCCGCTTGTGTGATATTTTTGGTTAATGAATTCAAATTGTTATTGAATGGATCGGTTAGTTCGCCAAAGGCATCATACAGTGTCTTGTATCCGCCGGAAGCGTTGATAATATTTTCATTCAGTTCATTCAAACTGTTGTTCAGCGGACCTGTGAGACTAGAGAGCGTATTCTGAAGTTCATTATACTTTGCCGAGGAGATATCGATGTTTTCATTCAAACTGATAAGGTTTTTACGGAGCGGTTCTGTGATTTCAGCCAATGCATTTTGGAGTTCCCCATACCGTGATGATGCTATATTGATATCTTCATTTAATTTGCTTAAATTGTTCCGAAATGGCTCTGTCAATTGACTAAATGCATCATGCAGATCCTTGTATCGGTCAGAAGCATTGGAGATATTTTTATTCAACTCATTCAAATTGTTATGTAATGGCTCTGTTAGCTGACCAAATGCATCATTTAGTTTCTTATATCCGACGGCGGTTTTCAGGATATCCTGGGTCAAGCCCTTAAAACTGTTCACTAAAGGATCCGTCAATTCACCCAATGATTCCTGCAGATTTTTATATTTTCCTGCTGTATTAACAATATCTTCATTCAGGCCGTTCAGGCTGCTTCTGAGAGTCGTTGTTGAAATTTCAGTCATCTCCGAATTGAACCCTCTTGTTCCGCCGGCGGCTTCAACCATTGTAGAATGCAGTTCCTTCACTCCGTTTGACGTCCTTATGATTTCTTCATCAAGATGGTTAAGACTTTTACGAAGCGGCTCAGTGAGTCCTCCTAGATTGCTAAGGAATTCTCTGGTCTGATCTCCTAAGGTATCAAGAATTTTTGCGGTCTGGGCACCAAAGGCATCCAGGAATTTTTCAGTCTCTTTGGCAAGCAGGTCTCCGATTTTTCCTGTCTGGGAGCGATCACTGTTTTTTGAGCAAATTTCAATCCATTTTTGGCTCATTACGGCCACAGTATTATCTCGAAGGTGTTCATGAAGGATGAGATCCAGCCTCAGAACAATGCCGCCGAAAAAAGCCCCAAACAGCGTTGTAAAGAACGCAAGGTCAACCCCGGCCAGGATATCACTCATCTCAGCCACAATCGCGTTACTGTTACCCGCGGCTGACACAAGATTTTTTAATCCTGATAAGGACATAGTCAAACCAAATATAGTTCCAAGGATCCCCAGGGTTATCAGGATGGATGAAACCGATGTGATTGCACCGATATATTTGCCGATTTGAGTGTGATATGAAGTGATATAGTCGTTCGGAGATGTCAGCTGGTACTCTTTGGACAGTTGATTGATTGATTTGGTGACTTGTGAGGCAACCGTTGTATCGTCTTGATCAAGACCCGTATTTTCATGGATCAGCAAAACCTGTTGTTTGAATGAGTTGCTCAAACCGACTAAAAACAGAACTGCAATTAACAAGAGGAAACCGGTATTTACAGGCTCAGACAGATCAACAAATTTAATCAGAACTGCAAAGGATAGTAAAATGCCCATAACTGCAAATAAAGCCCATATAAGAAAATCCTTGTTAGCTATTTTGTTCATTGCTTCTATTACCTCCATTGTCCGGACATTAAGGTTTCAATAGTGGGCAAAAAGAATTGAACTGCCGGCACTATACAAATTTATTCATATGGTAAAGTCTTTCAGCTTCATAAGGCTTGATGCAAACATCTCATTTTCGGACAGGAACTGATCATACGAACAACCAAAGCGTTTCATACTTTCAGTAATGCTATATTATTGAAAAAACAATTTGACAATAGCCTACAGTAAAAAAATTAAAAAAGTTCGATTTAATGATAACATTATTTATTATTTTTAGCCGGTAAATATATTGCAGTCGGGACGTTTCGGACTTTATCGGACTTTAATGGTTGAAAAACGTTTTCTGATATATCGGCTTCTTTTTTAGCAGATCTCTAACAATTATTATTTTTACCGCACTTACATTTCCTTTTTTAATATCATTTCTGATAATATGCATGTATCCATAATCATTCTTATCAGTCCAGTCATACATATTTACTTTGTTGCAAGTTGATTTGAAAATTCCAGATCCGCGGACAGTTTTGTTATTTTTTGTAATTATAATAATTTCATACGAATATTTCATTTTTGGTTTTAACCGGTCAAAACAAACTTCAATAAAGCTGCCTTTCTCATTTTCCCCAATTATATCAACCTTTGTAATTTTTGAATTAAACGGCTTTTCTTTTGGTTTGCGCGGTGCCGGTTTTATCTTGAATGCATTACGAACCGGCAGAACCCGACTTCCAGTTGAATAAGATTGGGTGTCCCAAAATCGTGTGCCATTTATAAAATTGAAATTCGGAGCAAAGAGTTTAGGAGTACGAGGTGTTTTCGATGCCCACATGCAGCAACATGTAATGTGAAAAAAATTATTTATATGGTACTCCCGAAAACCTTTGCTGCAGTTCCATGTTGTTGACTTATCATTAATGGTTCCGGGCTCATATAATGTTGATAGTTCATTAAGTGTTGGCAAACGCCAATCCGTGTGTCCACCGCCACGATAATTTTTACAATATTTTTTAGCATCGGGCCATTCGATATCTGAACCATTATCCTCTGCTGACCACATAAGACCGGTATTGGAATCAACCACTGTGTCGTTATCATAGGTGATAAAGCGGTCATCACGACCGCTCTTTTTTTCTTCTGCATTAATATTTCCCGTTGTTTTTGTTCTTGCCGCAGTATTTCTTTGAGGCTTCTTCTCCATCAACAGTTCCGCAGCCTCTTTAGCTGCTTTAACCAGTTCATCCTTATCACATTCACACTTTTTCTCCATTGTATTTTGTATTGCTACATTATTGATTTCTGTATTTATGAGTTGGAGATTAATGGAGCATTTATCTCCCGATTTAGAGATAAAACCGGTAACCATTAATTTTATTCCAAGTTTCTGAATAAAATCAATCAGGCATTGACTGTTGTTTTCACAATCAACATTTTTAATGACAGAAGCTTTTTCGGCAAGCGAATTCAAATCATCCCGGTTTAAAACATCATAAGCCTCAAGTTGACGGATTCGGGTCCTTACTTCAGCAGAGATAGAATCGACTGTGGTTTTTTTTACATTATGCCATGCCTTAAAATTCATTATGGCTAATTTTTCTTTGGATACGGAGAGACTTGGAAAAATCAAATTAAAGCAAAAAATAAAGCAGAGAAAATAATGATTAGCTCGTTTCATATTACAGACTTAACTATTATTTTATAGAAGTTAACAAATGATCTTCTCGTAATAATCACTACAGGGAGCCGGGGTGTTTTTAAATCCCCAACCCCATGAATTACTTTATCAGTAGTATAGTACTGATAAAAAGTAAATTCTGATTTTTCTATTAAAAAATATTAAGACAGATACGTGAATATTTGGGAGATGACAAGTCAGACCCGTTTCTTTTGTCCACCGGAATTGTAGAGGCAAGGAAATTACCGCTAATCAGATTTGATTTTAATTACATCAATATCCCCAAGCAGCTTTCCCAGTTTCATCAAAAATCGTGACTGGCCGATGCTTATTCCGAAAAGTGTCGTTTGAATCAGTTCGATGATATAGCCGCAGCGTTCGATACTGTCAAAATAGGCAAACCGGGTGATTGCTTTGCCTTTTGTTTTTAGTGTGCCGTGCTGCAGGGGCTGAAACCCTCGTTTTTGGAGGGCATCTATTCCCTTATCAATGTCGGATGAAAGAAATCCAATATGGTGCAGTCCCTCACCCTGTTTTTCGATCAGGTCCGTGTAGATGTTTTTATCACCCCTGCCAACTTCTATGAGCTCAAACTGCAGCCCGCCGCTGTAGCCCACTGCAAGGTCAAGCTCCAGTTCTATCCGTTTATCCTTATAATAAATTTCACTTGTTTCGATCTCAGCACGGTACCACGGTTTGATGTTAAGTACTTTGGAATAGTAGGGCAGTGAACGGTCGATACTTTTCACAATGATACCCAACTGGCGCATGGGCGGCAACTTCAGTTCGTTTAATAAATTTGTTTCTATCAAGGCGATATTTTCTCCTTTCAAAATAGGTGAAATTGGTTGTCAATATTCGACTTTGATTCGATGCCGGACTGCACGCCAAACGCATTTTCCTGTAATGTTTTACCGATTTCATTTTCGAAGACTTTTTTATGTCCCCAAATAGTCCGTTTGAACCCAGTCTTCAATCTCTTTCATGGCCTGGTCAAGGGGGACACGGCTTTCCCATCCAAGCTCTTGTTTTGACCTGCTGCTGTCCACGTCATTATTTTTTCCCATTACGCCGGCGGCCAGACGCGTCATCGGCGGTCTTATGCCGAGGGGAGTAAGCAGCTTTTCCAGAAATGACCCCATTGTCCAGGCCGGTCTGAATGGAATACTACCGAAAGTTTTTTTCTCTACCCAGCTGCCCAGAGTGTTCAAATACTCTTTCCAGGTGATCTGGTAATCATCTCGAAAATGAAATATTTTTCCAACTGCCTTTTCGGATTCACCGGCAAGAATCGTTCCGTCCACAAGGTTTTTGATGTAAACAAAAGCACCCGGCTCTTTCCCGCCGCTGACCAGAGGGAGCGGGCCGCGCATAAATGCATCGAGAATGTCACGCACCCAGACGCTTCCGGGGCCGAACACATTTGCCGGGCGTATAATGGTGCAGTCAACTCCATTGCTGCCGCAGAAATTTTTCACCAGGTCTTCAGCTATGATTTTGGTATCGCAGTATGGTATGCCGCATTTTATCCGTTCAGCATCCTCATTGAGTCCGACCAGATCTCTTCCAAGGCCCAAGGCAGCAATTGAGGAGAAGTAAACAAATCGTGATATGTTTCCTTTCGATTCCTCCAGCATATTGCCGGTTCCGCCGACCATGATTTCTTCGAACTGCTTCTGTGTTCCCCAGTCAAGGGTTCTTGTGGCAAGATGGTAGACAATGTCGATGTCTTTCGCAATGCCGCCTATGGTATCCGGTTTTGTCAGGTCGCCGCGCAGGATTTCAGCTCCCATCTTTTTCAGATGCTCCGCATTTTCACCCGGCATAAAAAGTCCCCGCACAGCATAATTTCTTTCAATCAGCTCTTTAGCGAGATGGAAGCCGATAAATCCTCCAGCTCCGGTTATCAGTACTTTCATGAATTTTACACCATGAGGCATCTGCCTCCCTGTTTAGATTATAGCCCTATCCAATCAGAGCATGTTTATGACAACCATCGTAATCATGCGATTATTTCCGGGTCTTCAACTTTGTTTTAAATCTCCGCAAAGTTCTGGTAAAACATAACAGTAGCGGGGCTTGTGACAGTCGTGTCTGTAACCACATTTATACAGGCCGGCTTGCCTGAATCAACCGCCCGTTTTATGGCGGGAATAATATCCTCATCCCTGGTTACCAGTTCGCCGTATCCGCCCAGTCCTTCCACCATCTTTTCATAATTCCGCATGCCCAGTTCGGAGCATGTGCAGCGGTCCTCCCCAAGGCTCATTTTCTGTGAGTGTTTGATCATTCCCCAGGCGCAGTCGTTGTTGACTACGCATATGATGGGGATATCATGTCGAACAGCGGTATCAAACTCCATGCTGTTGAAACCGAAGGAGCCGTCTCCATTCAGGATAATAACCGGTTTGTCCGGGTTTGCGAGTTTGGCTGCCATGGCAAACGGTATTCCGGTACCCAGGCATCCCAGAAGCGCTCCGGCGGGAACCGTTACGCCGGCCCTATGGGATGAAAGGAATCCGGAAAGTCCGTAATAGCTCGTATCTCCTCCGTCGGCAACATAGAATGCGTCATTTCCGAAACACTCCATGATCTGTGCCACCAGTCGCACCGGGTGTATTGGATCAGACGGGGTGGTTCGCTGTTCCAGTTCGGTTGTCATAAAAGCCGAATACGCAGTTTTGAGGCGGCCCAGCCATGTATCGTGTTTTCGATCTTCCACAAGTGGGATGAGCTTTTCGAGAATATGTCCGCAATCGCCGATGAGGCCCACTTCCGAAGACCGGTTTCGATCTATTTCATGGGGTTCGATATCGATCCGGACAACTTTTGCATCCGGGAACAGCTTGGTGGATTGAAGTACCCAGTTTAAACGAACACCTGCGATAACGATCACATCAGCCTGAGGCGCTCCTGTCATGATTCCGGTAAAACCCCCGTCATTTATCGAAAGGGGGTGGTTGTCGGGAAGCACACCCCTTCCATTATTTAATAAGGCGAACGGGCAGCCTGTTTTTTCGATAAAGGTTTTCAATGATTCATCACAGCGACTCATGCCTACACCGCTGCCTCCGATGAACAAGGGTTTTTCCGCACCGTTAATAAGTTTTGCGGCCTCCTGCAGCTCCGAATCGTCGGGATGGGTGGAAGACTTGTGGATTTTTCTGGATGGCATAACCACGGATTCCTCATCAACCGGAACCAGAAGAATATCCGGGGGCAGTTCCAGGAAAACAGGTCCCGGTCTGCCCATTGTGGCCTGCCTGAAGGCGATGGAAAGATATTCCGGAATCCTTTTTGTATCATAACAGGTCGCGCTCCATTTTGTAATGGGCTTAACCATATCAATCTGATTCATTTCCTGAAGGGCTCCTTTGAGATCATCACGCAACGGATGCCTGCCGCAAAGCACGATCAGAGGGGCATTGTCGAGATGGGCATTGGCGATACCTGTCAGAGCGTTTGTAAACCCTGGACCTGCCGTTACGAGGCAAACACCGGGTGTCCCCGTATAAATCGACCAGGCATGTGCCATCATTGCAGCGGCCTGCTCATGCCGGACATCAATGGTGCGAATGTTGTATTCCGTGAATCCGTCCAGTATATTTTCAATATGACCCCCGGAAAGGGTAAATACCGTATCTATTTTTTCAACTTCCTTCATATATTTTGCTACAAGGTGCCCACCATATATCTCTGACATAATAACCTCCTTTGATTTTATTATTTTACAAATATAATTGCATTATGGTTATGTTTTTGAGCTTAAGATCTATAGGACAAGCTTGATGCCGTCCTCAAACCACTGGGCGTAAAAGCTCATTCCCAATACTTTCAGCTTTCCATCGGCCGCGGCGTTAAATGAGGCATCACTCTTTTTGTCTGTCAATACGGAAAAGCCGGTTGCGGCATCCTTCCAGACCAGCGCCACATCAAAATCTTTTTGATCCCCGGGAATCGATGAAAATTTTCCCTTATCGAAAATAAAGAGCCTTGCATTTTTTCCATCAGCGGTTTTGATGAGCATCCGCACGCTGGCCTTGCTGATGTATGCTTTATACGCTTTATTAAATTTTGAAGCGATTTTTAATATTTGCCCCAGGGCGAAAAGAAGTAGTCTAAATTTCATCAGGTTCTCCTTTACTGATTGATTTTAAATTAAACAAAAGACAGCACTGTCTTGACCGCCTTGTGTTTGCCTTTGTTCATATTCACTTCGATCATTTTGCGATAATCTTCTATTTTGAACTTGTGCGTTACAAGGATATCCGCCCTGATTTTATTCTGGCTCATGAGTTCGAGGGCAATATCAAAGACATGCCGTTTCTTTTCGTTGTATGTCACCATGCCGTAAGCATAGACACCCTTCACTGTCTGAAGCTTCAGCCAGATCGGTGTGAGATCAAGCTTTACATCCCCGCCGATTCCAACGATACTGAGTGTCCCCATGGCTGCTAACAGCCGCATGCTCTGGTTCAAGGTAGGGGCGTTGCCCACTGTATCATAAATCCTGTTGAAGCCGCCCATGGGGATTTCCATGCCGAGCATCGGTTTGTAAATTTTTGCCCCGGTAATCCGGGATGTCTGATGAAAGACCTCTTCGGAGGGTATAATTTCATCGGCGCCAACACTTCTGGCCAGCTCTGCGGCAAAAGGCGATGGCTCTATCACAGATATCCGGCAATTCGGTACGAGCGCGCGCACCGACTGAATGATCAGATTTCCGATTACCCCGCCGCCGATTATAAGAATATTTTCTTCATCAACCGGCATGTTGTCGAATACGGTCTGCAACGCAACGGAAGCCGGTTCGGTCATGGCTGCCGCTTCCGGACTCAAGCCGTTCGGCACCTTAAAGAGCTGGCTTTTATGGGCCACCAGAAGCGGAGCAAATCCCCCGTTAACGCCGCTGTTTATGCCGATGAACATGCCCGGAGGGAGCTTTCCCTCTGCAAAATTTTCACAGTTGCCCGATCTTCCTGCCCGGCAGCTCGGGCACAGGGGGGAGATTTCGCGTGCTTCACATCCCAGAATCGGGTTGATGGTCACAAGTTCGCCTGTTTTAAACGATTCAACACCCGGTCCTTTCTCTATGATTTCGCCTACGATTTCGTGTCCTGTCACGCAGGGAAAGGAAGTAAACGGCGACGCTGTCGGGGAATCATGCAGGAGTATCAGATTTAGATCGCTTCCGCAAAAACCGCAATAGATCGTTTTTACTTTTACCCAGTCCGGGGAAGGGAGTGTCGGCTCCGGGATATCCGTAATCCGGATCGTCTTTGCGGGCCCTTTGTAGAAGACGCTTTTCCCAAAAAGCAATCCGAGGCTTTTTGCCGCAATAAACTTTGGAACATTAACGCTGAATTGAAGTGCCTTCATGATATCCTCTTGCATGGTTGAT
>JAQYVL010000112.1 GCA_030145525.1 Desulfobacterales bacterium | reverse complement strand
TATTCCCGTTGACTGCCGGGGCTGCGGACGCTGTATAGCCGCATGCTCGAAAAATGCAACAGAAATCAGCCTTAAAAATCCTGGGTTCATCATATCCTCAATCAATTTATAACAACAGCTGTAATATTTTTTTACGGGCAGCAGTTCACTCTCTGGTTAACTGTCGATATTTAATGCGCCGGGGCTGGTCAGCTTCAATCCCGAGTCTCTTGCGTCTATCCGCTTCATAGTCCGAATAATTTCCTTCAAACCAGGTTAC
The DNA here is from genome assembly GCA_030145525.1 of Desulfobacterales bacterium. Classification (GTDB taxonomy): domain Bacteria; phylum Desulfobacterota; class Desulfobacteria; order Desulfobacterales; family SURF-7; genus JAQYVL01. The sequence goes on along the minus strand of JAQYVL010000112.1, from coordinate 9,774 downwards.
CCTGCTCTCCCCTTCAAAAGCTAGAATATGAGTGGCAGTCCTGTCCAGAAACCAGCGGTCGTGACTGATGATAACGGCACAGCCCGCAAAATTTTCCAATGCTTCTTCCAGGGCCCTCATGGTGTTGACATCCAGATCGTTTGTCGGTTCATCCAGCAGCAGTACATTCGCACCTTCCTTGAGCATTCTTGCAAGATGAACACGGTTGCGCTCGCCGCCCGACAGGCTGCCGACTTTTTTCTGTTGATCCGCCCCGGAAAAATTAAACCTGGCAACATAAGCCCTGGAGTTGACGGAGCGGCTTCCAAGCTGAACAGCATCCTGCCCGTCCGAAATCATCTCCCAGACATTTTTGTCGGGTTCAAGACTGTCCCGACTCTGGTCTACATAGGCCAAACTGACGGTATCAGCGATTTTAATCGTTCCGGAATCCGGAACCTCCTGATTTGTTATCATCCTAAAAAGTGTTGTTTTACCGGCGCCGTTGGGACCGATAACCCCAACAATTCCACCCGGCGGAAGGCTGAAGGAGATCTTTTCCATGAGCAGGTTCCCGTCATATGCCTTGGTCACATTGTCCGCTTCAATAACAATCTTGCCTAAGCGGGGCCCCGGAGGAATGTAAATCTCCAGCTCTTTGTCTAACTTTTCATTTTCCTGCCCCAGCAGTTTTTCATATGAACTGATGCGCGCCTTTGATTTTGCTCTGCGTCCTTTAGGGGACATGCGAATCCATTCGAGTTCCCGCTTCAGTGTTTTCTGCCGATCTGATTCTGTTTTCTCTTCCTGCTGAAGGCGAACCTGCTTCTGTTCCAGCCAGGAAGAATAATTTCCCTTCCATGGAATACCGTGCCCACGATCCAGCTCCAAAATCCATCCGGCAACATTATCAAGAAAATATCGATCATGGGTTACAGCGATTATGGTGCCCGGATATTGCTTCAAGTGGTGCTCCAGCCAGGCCACGGACTCTGCATCAAGATGGTTTGTCGGCTCGTCAAGCAGCAGAATATCCGGTTTTTGCAGCAGCAGCCGGCACAGAGCAACCCGCCGCCTCTCTCCGCCCGAAAGAACCTTTACCGGGGTATCACCCTCGGGGCAGCGCAGGGCATCCATTGCCATCATTAGACGCGAATCCAGATCCCAGGCATCCAGGGCATCGAGCTTTTCCTGCACTTTTGACTGACGCTGGATCAGTTTATCCATCTCTTCATCAGACATAGGTTCAGCAAACTGATCGTTAATGGTGTTAAATTCGTTCATAAGGTCAACGGTTTCCTGAACCCCTTCTTCAACGATTTGCCGCACGCTTTTTGCGCCATTCAGCAGCGGTTCCTGCTCCAGGAAGCCGACAGTGTATCCCTTTGACAGAACGGTTTCGCCATTGAATTCTTTGTCCACACCGGCCAGAATCCGTAAAAGAGAGCTTTTCCCGGATCCGTTCAATCCCAAAACCCCGATCTTGGCACCATAAAAGTATGAAAGGGAAATATCTTTCAGGACCGGTTTTTTGTTATGGTACTTACTTACTCCGATCATGGAGTAGATAACCTTGTTCAGTTCACTGTTCATTTATTGAACACTCCTTCCTTATTGTTTCAAAAACAAAATATCTCTTTTGCAATCAGCCAGATAAAAAATATTTTTCACTTATTGCAAAAGATTATAACAGGACAATAAAATATTCAAATGGAAAGTATCTGCAGCCGCTTCCGGGATCATTTTCTTTTGCCTTTATGCAAGGGCATTTATATAATCTTTGATACGGAACATGAATCCGGCAGAACCCGTCTACTCTATTCCGGTAGATATCTTTGCCGCTGCATAAACGCCCTGATCTCCCTTGCATCAATGTCGGCAAAGACATGTATATCAATGCTTCACACAGATCAATGCTTAAACATACTTGTACGACTATGAAATATAGCTAAAATTTAATGATATTAATTATTATTCTTGACAGAATTATAGTGAAGCTATAAAAAGAGTTTAATAATGTCAAAAAATATAAATCCGTTTCTGAAAGAATTTTTCAGAAACAGCTTGTTTGCCAAATGCAGAGGAACATGATGACAGGTCCGGAAAAAACAGAGGCCAGAAAAGTAAAAATTCTGGAAGCTGCTGCAAAAGTATTTGCCAAAAAAGGATTTCAAGACGCAACGATCGCTGAAATTGCAAAGACCTCGGGTGCTTCTGAAGCATCTATTTATGATTACTTCACGACCAAGGAAAATCTGCTTTTTTCCATACCCCTAGAACTGATGCGTCAGCTGCATGCGACAATGGAGTATCATTTAAAACTGATCCGTGGCAGTTTAAACAAGGTCTATGCGGTACTGAACATGCAACTCCTTTTCTACAAGGAACACCCTGAATTTACATCGGTTCTGATGCTGCTCCTCAAGCATAACCGTCGATTTATCGATACGGAAAGCCATAAAGAAATTCGAAAAAATCTCAAGCTTTTTGACCGGATCATTGTTGAAGGAATTGAATCCGGTGAATTCAGACCCGACATCAATCCCTATTATGTGAGGTCTTCTTTTATCGGAGCAATGGAGCATATAATCGTTAACTGGCTGATGGTCGGGAATCCGAAAGATTTAATGGAAGCTTCGGATCAGATGTTTGATATGTGCGTCAAACTGTTAATGAAAAATGAAGCAGCCCACGGCTGCCCATTATTAAATAATCAGAAAAATCTGTATGATGCATTCTTAAATAGTCAAAATTACGATGGCAAAGAAAAAAGTTCAAGTTCAAGGCGCGCGAATCCCGAGGAATGAGTCGTAGTTAACCTACTCACGCCTTCGGCTACCGATGCGCTGCGCTCCACGGTACTGACGAGAGATGCAGCGCAACGCCGAAATTGGACTTTTTACGAAGCCATCAAGGATGAGAGGTGAATCAGTTATGTATGTCATAGAAAGCAAAATTGATACAAAATCGGATGAGTATAAAAAAAATTATGAGGCTATGGAGGCTCTTGTATCGGATCTTAAAAACGAATTGAAAACAGCGATGGAAAGCCGTTCGCAAAAAGCAAAGGATCGACTGAAAGAGTCCGGCAAAATACCTGTACAGAAAAAGCTGGAGCTGCTGCTGGATAAAAATACGCCTTTTCTGGAGATTGCACCTCTTGCCGCAAAAGGCATGTATGATGGCAAAGTTCATAAGGCAGGCGTGATCATCGGGATCGGTATTGTTGAAGGAAGAGAAGTTATCATTTCCATTAATGATGCGACAATCAAAGGCGGTTCCGCATATCCCCTTACTGTAAAAAAAGGACTTCGATGCCAGACAATCGCCATGGAAAATCGCCTCCCCAGCATCTCTTTGATCGATTCAGCCGGGGCGTATCTTCCGCTTCAATCCGAAATATTTCCGGATGCGCAGATGGGCGGCAGGACCTTTTATAACCAGGCCATGATGTCCAAAATGGGCATCCCGCAGATCGCCGCGGTAATGGGGCTCTGCACGGCAGGCGGGGCATACGGTGTCGCCATGTGCGATGATATTGTCCATGTCAAGGGACATGGAGCAATTTTCCTTGGAGGACCGCCTCTTGTAAAATCCGCAACCGGAGAGGAGGTAACCGCGGATGAACTTGGCGGACCTTATCTGCACTGCCAGGAATCCGGCGTTTCAGACTATATTGCAGAAGATGATAAAGACGCCATTTCCATTATACGAAAAATCATAAAAAATCTTCCGGCCAATGAAAAATCCTGCCTGACCATGATGAAACCGGAACCTCCTCTCTATGACCCGAAAGAAATATATGGAATTACCAGCCGTGATATTGCAGTTCCTTATGACTGCAGAGAAATCATCGCAAGAATGGTTGACGGAAGCAGATTTCTTGAATTCAAAGAGATGTACGGAACAACGCTGATAACCGGATGGGCGCACATTCATGGCTATCCGGTAGGCATTCTGGCAAACAACGGCATCCTGTTTCCGGAAAGCGCCCTGAAGGCGACACAGTTTATCCAGCTTTGCGACAAGCGAAAAATTCCGCTTCTCTTTTTGCAGAATATTACCGGCTTTATTATCGGCAAAGCCTATGAACAGGGCGGAATTACCAAAAACGGCCATAAAATGGTAAATGCCGTATCCACTGCTTCCGTACCCAAATTTACGGTAATTGTCGGCGCTTCCTTTGGAGCGGGCAACTATGCCATGTGCGGCAGAGCCTATTCACCGCGACTTCTCTGGATGTGGCCAAACGCAAAAATAGGGGTCATGGGAGGCACTCAAGCGGCTGATGTTCTGATCACCATCACCAATGATCAGAACGCACGGCTTGGTAAGCCGCCTCTAACCAAAGAGGAAGAGATGTTCCTGAGAAAACCCATAGTAGAGGGCGCAGAAAAAGAAGGCAATGCATATTACAGTACTGCAAATCTTTGGGACGACGGCATCCTTGACCCTGCAAAAACCCGTGACACCCTGGGACTCGCCATATCAGCCGCACTGAATGCGCCCATTCGCGATGATGTTTACGGCCACGGTGTATTCAGGATGTGACGAATATGGTTTTGGCCCGAATGCCTGAACAGGGAGAATTTGGTCTACGCGTTTATCAAACATGAGGAAATAGAAAATGTTCAAAAAAATACTGATAGCCAACCGGGGAGAAATCGCATGCAGAATAATGAACACCTGCAGAGAGATGGAGATAAAATCAGTGGCTGTCTATTCGGAAGCGGACAAAACAGCCATGCATGTGCTGATGTCAGACGAGGCTTGCTGCATCGGAGAGTCAGAGCCTGCCCAAAGTTATCTGAATATTGAAAAAATCATTGCCGCCGCAAAAGAAACTTCCTGCGAAGCTATTCATCCCGGGTATGGTTTTCTTGCTGAAAATGCTGATTTTGCCGCCAGGTGTGAAGAGGAAGGAATCATTTTTATCGGGCCATCCGCAAAGGTAATTTCCGACCTTGGAGATAAAACCATTGCCCGGCAGCTTATGGTAAAAGGTGATGTTCCAATAACACCGGGAATGACCCAGACTGAACCGAATCCCGAAATAATCGCAAAGGAAGCCGAAAAGATAGGATATCCGGTTCTGATTAAGGCTGCTGCAGGTGGTGGTGGAAAAGGGATGAGAGTTGTAGACTCGCCGGAAGAGATTCAAGAAGCATGTACATCCGCATCAAGCGAGGCATTATCCGCTTTTGGCAACGGTGCGATCTATCTTGAAAAATTTATCGAAAAATCCCGGCATATCGAATTTCAGATTTTAGCGGACACTCATGGCAATATCATTCACCTTCTTGAAAGAGAATGCTCTATCCAGAGACGGCATCAGAAAATAATTGAAGAGACCCCTTCTCCTTTTATGACTCCGGCCCTCAGGGAAAAAATGGGGAACGCGGCTGTCGCTGCTGCAGGCGCGGCAGGATACGTTAATGCCGGTACGGTAGAGTTCATAGTCGATCAGAAAGGAAATTTTTATTTTCTGGAAGTTAATACAAGACTTCAGGTGGAGCATCCCATAACGGAGATGATTACAGGTGTCGATATCGTCAGACAGCAGATTGAAATTGCGGCAGGAAACAGGCTTTCACTTTCACAGGAAAAGATATCCGGACGGGGACACGCCATAGAATGCAGGATTTATGCTGAAGATCCTGAAAAAGGTTTCTTCCCTTCCCCCGGGAAAATAACCTTCATGAAAGAGCCTGCCGGTCCGGGAATCCGTAATGACTGCGGAGTGTATTCCGGCTTTGAGGTACCGGTAAATTACGATCCCATAATTTCAAAACTTGTCGTACATGCCGAAAACAGGAGCAAAGCGATTGCGAGAATGATCAAATCCCTGCGGGAGTATATCGTATTGGGCGTAAAAACACCCATACCCTTTTTGATTGATGTTCTTCGATCAGATCCGTTTGTTTCCGGAGAAACATTTACGGATTTTATCGATGAGCATTTTAAAGACTGGAAACCTGAAAAAGGCGATATTGACATGGCACTCATTGCCTATCTGGCAGATGAGATGGCCGGAAAGACCGGAACCTTATCGGTTGCGCCTGAATCAGGAGGCTTCTCAACCCCATGGCAGACATTAGGAAACTGGAAGATCTAAAAACAGCATTAACGTTTTACGGCAAGTCAATTTAATGGCGGAGAAAAAAAGTGGAATATAATCTTACAATTTTCGATGAAACGATTCCTGTAAAAGCGGATTCGGAAGAAGAAAATACAATTTCCGTATCTGTTAATGAAAAATCCTTTGATGTCAGCTTTTTCAGGATAACAGACAACCTTATACACCTGACCGTTAACGGCAGAAGAATGAACGCGTATATTTCAGAGACGCGGGAAGGGAAAGAGATCTTTATAAACGGCCGTTCCTATTCTATTACGGATGCCGACGCTTTGGAACAGGCAGGAGCAAAAAAAGGCGGAGGGGCAAAAGCATCTGAAGATATCACGCCTCCGATGCCGGCTGTCGTTATTTCAATTATGGTGAATGACGGTGACACGGTTGAAAAAGGACAGGGCGTTGTTGTGGTGTCAGCCATGAAAATGGAAACAACCCTTTATGCCCCTTATAACGGTACAGTAGAAAAAATTAACGCTTCCATAGGGGATAAAGTAATGCCGGGTGAAATTCTGATTGATCTCAAAAAGAATGAAGAGAAAACAGATGGAGAAGGAGGTATAGAATGAGCGATAAAGATCTGTTGTACAGAGTTGAAGACAGCATCGCATATTTTACGATCAATCGTGAAAAACAGCGGAATTCCATCAGCTCCGAAACCGTCAGCCTTTTTCAGAAATATTTGAACCAGGCGGAAAAGGATGAAAATGTCCGCGCTCTCTGCATAACAGGTGCCGGTGAAAAAGCCTTCTGCTCAGGAGCTGATCTCGGGAACGTAATGTCCAAAGAAAGCGCCGGGGGAGATGATATGCTTCGCAACTATGCGAACCTTTTGAAGAGAATCGCATCTTTCCCAAAGCCTACAGTCGCGAGAATTAACGGTTACTGTCTGGCAGGCGGTACAGGATTCATGCTTGCGTGTGACATCGTTATCGCAAGAGATGATACAAAATTCGGCACGCCCGAAGTAAATGTAGGCCTCTTCCCAATGATGATCGGAGCGTTGATTTTTAGAAATGTTCCGAGAAAAAAAGCAATGGAGATGGTGCTTCTGGGAGACAAACTGAGTTCAGCGAAAGCACTTGATATGGGGCTGATAACACGGTCGATTCCGGTTGAAAGGCTTGATGAAGAGGTGAGCATTGTATTGAAATCCCTTGCGGCAAAAAGCCCTGTCGGCATGAAAATCGGCAAGGAAGCTTTTTATGCCATGGACAGCATGCCTTTTGAAGAAGCGCTTGATTTTCTCTGCGGCAAACTTGCTGAGGTAGCTTCCACGGAGGATGCCGTAGAAGGGATCACCGCGTTTATTGAAAAACGGCCGCCGGTATTTAAAGGGAAATAATGAGGAACCCCTTGGATAAATCTGATAAATTAATTATTGCAAACTGCAGCGGTTTTTTCGGAGACAGATTTTCCGCAGCACAGGAAATGGTTGAGGGCGGCCCTATTGATGTCCTCACCGGTGACTATCTTTCCGAACTTACCATGGCGATTCTTTTCAGACAGACCCTTAAAGACCCAACGCTTGGATATGTTTCAACATTTCTAAAGCAGATGGAAGAAGTTATGGGCAGGTGCCTTGACAATAACATAAAGGTCGTTGCAAACGCGGGAGGTCTGAATCCAAAAGGTCTGGCACATAAACTTGGTGACGTTGCCCAAAGATTAGGGCTGAATCCGAAAATCGCCTATATTGAAGGAGACAACCTGCTGCCAAGGCTTGACGAACTCCAGGAAAAGGGAGAAGAGTTCATCCATCTTGATAAAGGCATTAAGCTTAAAGACGATAGTGCCAAAACCATTTCAGCGAATGCTTACCTTGGATGCTGGGGCATCGCCGAGGCTCTCAAGGAAGAAGCGGATATTGTTGTCGGGGGCAGACTTGCAGATGCAGCTCTTGTTATGGGTCCTGCTGCATGGAAATTTAAATGGAAAAAAAATGACTGGGACAGGCTCGCCGGTGCTGCTGCTGCAGGGCATATTATCGAATGCAGTGCCCAGGCCACAGGCGGAAACTACTCCTTTATCGAAGAAATTCCCTCATACCGCAATATCGGCTTTCCAATTGCCGAGGTATATTCGGACGGATCAAGTGTTATTACTAAACATCCGGGAACAGGAGGGCTTGTATCAATCGGAACGGTAACAGCGCAGCTTGTCTATGAGATAAGAGAACCCAGATACCTGACTCCGGACGTTAGCGTAAGGTTCGATACGATTCAAATCTCGCAGGAATCAAAGGACCGTGTCCATATTCACGGAGTTTGCGGTGAGCCGCCATCTGACAAATCAAAAGTGTGCATCAACAACCTTGGTGGATATCGAAACTCAATGACCATTATATTAACCGGTCTCGATATTGAAAAAAAGGCATCAATTCTTGAAGATACAATATTTGAAAGTATTGGAGGCAAAGACCGGTATGCCAGATGGGATGTAACGCTCACACGTTCGGAAAAGGAAAACCCTGCAACAAACGAAGAAGCTTTTGCCTATTTAAAACTTTCCGTCATGGACCCTGATCCTCAAAAAACAGCAGACTTCTCGTCCGGAATAGTTGAACTTGCCCTTTCGACTATCCCTGGATTTACGGCAACAGCTCCTCCTTCCAAAGGCACACCGGCTATCATGCACTGGCCCGCACTTGTGTCGGGAAGTCATATCATCCAGAAAGTTTTCATAAATGGAAAAGAGATACCTGTAGACCATGTAAAACCGGAACCGGGTGCCGTGGTGCCCGAACCCGTTGCCGTTAAAATCCCTGAAGTACCACACGGAAAAACAGTTCGGGCACCTCTTGGGAAAGTGTTTGCAACCCGTTCAGGTGACAAGGGGGGAAACGCAAATCTGGGAGTTTTGGCAAAAACACCACGGGCTTACGCGTTTTTAGATCACTTTCTGACAACCAGAAAGTTAAAAGAACTGATTGGCGATATGGAAGAATATGAAATTGAAAGATATGAAATGCCGAATCTGCTTGCGGTGAATTTTTATATAAATGGTTTGCTTGGAGACGGCGTGGCCGCATCTTTCAGAAGTGACCCCCAGGCAAAAACGCTTGGAGAATATTTGAGGGCAAAAGTCGTTGAAATACCTGAATCGATTTTAAACTGATAAAAGACTATTGTAATAATATAAAGGAGGCCTCGATGGGAAACGATATTTATTTTACAAAAGAACACGAAATGGTAAGAAAGGCTGTGAGGGATTTTGTCAACAAGGAAATCAATCCATATGTTGATGAATGGGAAGAGAAAGGAATCGCCCCTCTTGGCGACCTTTTTAAAAAAATGGGTGACCTCGGTTTTCTGGGTATCAGATATGATCCGAAATATGGAGGAGAAGGACTTGATTACTGGTATGAACTGGTCGTCCTGGAAGAGCTTGGGCATATAAAATGCGGCGGAATACCGATGGCTATTGCAGTACAAAGCAATATGGCGACCCCTGCGATTGATGAGTTTGGAAGCGAGTACCTTAAGGAGACCTATCTCAAACCCGCAGTCAAAGGAGATATGGTTGCAGCGATCGCCGTGACTGAACCGGATGCCGGTTCAGATGTTGCCGCTTTAAAAACAACCGCAAAAAAAGAAGGGGATCACTATGTCCTGAATGGCTCCAAGACCTTTATTACAAATGGGACACAGGCTGACTTCATG
>JAQYVL010000111.1 GCA_030145525.1 Desulfobacterales bacterium | reverse complement strand
TGCCCTGTTTTCTCAAGGCATACATCAGCGTGAGAATAACGCGTGCGCCGGTGGAACCGACCGGATGTCCCAGACCGATACCGGAACCATTCACATTGGTAATTTCCCGGTTTAAGCCCAACTCGATTTCACAGCCCAGATACTGGGCGGCAAACGCTTCATTGACTTCGATCAGTTCAAAATCATCCACTTTCAGGCCGCTTCGTTTGGTCAAATCATGAACAGCCGGAACCGGTGAAAGGCCCATGACTGCGGGATGGCAAGCGCCTTTTCCCGATGCCTTGATGCGCGCTAAAGGAGTTAAGCCCAGCTCTTTGGCTTTGTCTGCGGACATCAGCATAATGGCGGATGCACCGTCATTTAACCCGCTGGCATTACCGGCAGTCACTTTACCGATTTTTGGAACAAAGGCTGCCGGCAGTTTCTGAAGGTCTTCCATAGTGATTCCGGGCCGAAAATGCTCGTCTTTATCAAAAATCAGCGGATCTTTTTTTCGGCGGGGGACAGACACCGGAACGATTTCTTCATTAAAATAACCGGCATTCATGGCGGCCCTGGCCCGCATCTGGCTGTTGTAGGCGAACTCGTCCGATGCCTCCCGGGGTATGTCATACATCTCCTGAAGGTTCTCCGCAGTAATGCCCATGCCGATACACTCTTCAGGAACCGGGGACAACTGTGGCGGGATCGGCATCGGCGGGGTCAATTTGTAGGGCTGTGTGGCCATGGAAAATTTGATAGCCATCTGACTGTAGGACTCCATGCCGCCGGCGATGATGATGTCTGCCTGGTTGGCGAGGATCTTCCATGCCGCATGATTGATGGAGTCTATGGCGCTGCCGCATTGCATCTCCACGTAGGATGCCGATGTTTCGTACCCGAGGTCGGAGCCCAGCACAGCATGGCGTGCCGGATTCCCCGCTTGAGAGCAGCCGGTGGCTGATCCCAGAAACACGCTGTCCACATGCGCTTTTTCCTTGATTTCTGTTTTTTTCAGGAGACCGTCGATTCCGATGCTCCCCAGTTTTGATGCGTAAATATCCTTAATGGTTCCGCCCATGCGGCCAAATGCAGTACGGACACCGTCAACGATTACCACTTCTCTTTGTATCATTTGATCGTTCTCCTTTCAATTAATTGCCTGTCGTTCGCAAAAATATCATCTAATGAAATATGAGCATAAATTACACAAAAGAAAAATATGGTTCAAGTGTAAGTCGCAGATCCCGCTGTCGGGGAAAGAGCCGAGAAGGTAACCGCCCCGCCTTTCAGCGGGATCTTCGAGAGGCATTTATTAAACATTTCGATGATTAGCTTTTTGGCTCTGACGATGAAATTGAGCCATATGGCATCTTTGGGAACCCTCACACCCCCATACCACCAAGAATTTCAGGCAGCTTGTCTTCCCAGCCGATGGTTGAGATCTGTACGCCGCTGAAACCTTCCTGTTTCAAGTTGCTCACCATTTCCGATGCGATCAGGGTACATTCCCGAACCGTGTCACCTGCTTTGCGTATCCTTGTAATCAGATCATCGGAGATATGGACATGCGCTACATTTCGAGCCATATATCTTGCCATTCCGACTGATTTCAGCAAAAGTACCGTAGGTATAATTTTCACGTCTTTCCGGGCTGCCCTCTCCATAAAAGGCTTAAGAATGCCGGTGTCAAACACCGGAGGCGTTATGAAAAATCTTACTCCGGCTTCAATTTTTTTATCCATCTCTTCGATCTCTTTGTCCAGGATCTCCCCTTCGGCACAGGCATTGACGAATGATCCGATTGTAAAGTCAGTTGAGCCGGCCAGTTCAGTTCCTGCCATATCCCGACCTTTCTGCAGAGACTGGACAGCCTGGAGCATTTCAATCAGGTTGATATCATAAACCGCCTTGGCTTCGTGATGATCTCCAAAACTGGGATCCTCACCCGTAATAGCCATAATATTTTTAATACCGCATGCTTGAGCGGCAAGCAAATCCGCCTGAAGTGCAATCCTGTTTCGGTCTCGACAATTGACCTGCATAACGGTTTCCATACCTTTGCTCTGCAGAATCATCGCACCGCCAAGGGCACTCATGCGCATAACGGCATTACTCATTTCAGGAATAATAAAAGCATCTACCGCACCCTTGACCTTTGTAGCCTTTTCTACCATCCGGGAGACATCCGCCCCCTTGGGAGGTTCCATTTCAACCAGTACGGCGAACTTTCCAGCGTCCAACTTACTTTTCAAGCTCATAAATCCCCTCCATCGTAATATTACCGGTTATGTAAGACTTCACAAAAGCCCCGAATTAGAAAAAATTGCAGATCTGTTTTATCGGCGTTATAATCTGCCCTGGCCCTAACATAAAAAATGGTAAAAATTATTGTTCCTTAAGCCCATTGACTCATTTTTTGTCACTTTTAAGAAAGGCAGTCTCGCAAAAAGTCAAAATTTTGATATAGTACTCTATCCTATTGATAATTGCTCTATTTGATAACGTATAGCCTTTAAAGGTGTCAACTCAAAAAAACAGAGTTTGCCCCGCACAATTAAAACAATAGTCTCATAATAAGCCTTCCGGCAGGGAAAAGTATTGTAAACAATAGACTCTTTTCAATAATTAATATAAAAATTGTTTACAAAAACGAATTGCTTTTATATAAATTTTCTTTCAGTTCAAATGAATTTATCTGATTTTGTATGTAATTGACTTGGCTTGCGAAATAATCTGAGATACATATCGGCAGATGATTTTCCGGAGATTTTTGGGCAACTGGAGATTGTCTGCAAATCCCTTAAAGGGCGTTGACGATCCGAACTATTTATTTTTTACAAGTGCGATTATAAACAATTTACTGAAAGTTCAAAGGGGTTCTCATGGGTAAAAAAGATCTGTTAAAATCAACTGCAAAAGAAAAGACAAAAAAGGCTGCAAAAAAGAAAGTGACGGCCAAAAAAGCCGCTCCGAAAAAAGCTGCTGCAAAAAAAGCCGCTCCGAAAAAAGCTGCTGCTGCTGAAAAAGCTGCTGCTGCTGAAAAAGCTGCTGCTGCTGAAAAAGCTGCTGCTGAGAAGAAAGCCGCAGAAGAGAAGACCGCTGCTGAGAAGGCTGCTGCCGAGAAGAAAGCCGCTGAAGAAAAAGCCAATGCTCAAAAGCCGGCACCTGCGCCGAAAATTCCTGAACCGGTCTATGCCTCCCAGAATGTGGAGGAAAAGGATCTATCCCGAAAGATTCTATTCACTATTGCCGCATGCCTGATAATCATTTTTACACCCATTATCATTGCAAGTCATATCAACACAGGGAAATATTATCTCGAAGTTACAGATGGTGCGCTTGAACTCTGGCAGGGAGATTTTGAACCCATAGGAAAAGAACTGACGATTACCATGCCGGGCGCTGTTCCTCCTGAAATAATAAAAGATGTATATTCCAAAAAAGAAGTTTTTCCGATTGTTTCCGGTTATTTGATTAATAAAGCAGATAACCTTCTTGAAGCAAATGGCTTGCCTGATTTTCAGTATATCAAATCAACCCTGAATGCTGCGAAAACATATGCTGTTACCAAGCCTCTTCTCCAGGATATAAATAACCGGCTGACCAGAATCGATTTCATGGTATTCCTCTACGAGGCCGATGTTGCAGCAGGCATGGGAACAGTTGAGGGTCGGAAAGCGGCCATAGGCCATCTTAAAAAAGCAGCCATGCTTGATCTCGGCCCTCTTGAAGCGGAGATGATTTCAAAAAAAATTAAATCATTACAGAAAATTAAGGCTGCTCCAAAAATAAATAAATAAAAACATTTATCTCATTAACAGAAGATTATTTGTTACCGTTTGCCTGTCGATAAGAATCAGATCTTACCGGTAAAATGACAGGCTACCAGATGAGTTTTACCGCCAGTAGAGGGTTTTGCTTCTTCAAGTTCAGGCTCCTCACTAGTGCAAAGCTTCGCTGAATGGGGGCATCGTGTATGAAACCTGCAGCCTGAAGGCGGATTGATCGGCGATGGAACATCACCTGTTAAGATTTTCTTCTTTTTTTTTATCCTCGGATTCGGTAAGGGTATTGCCGATATCAGAGCTCTGGTATAAGGGTGAAGCGGTGACTCATAAATCGTGTCGGCATCTGTATATTCCACAATCTTTCCCAGATACATAACTGCAATCCAATCAGAGACATGCTTAACGACCGCAAGATCATGCGCAATAAAGATATAGGTAAGATTCATCTCCTGCTGAAGATCAAGAAGAAGATTCAGAATTTGAGACTGAATCGATACATCCAGAGCTGACACCGGCTCATCACAGATTATCAAGCTGGGACGGAGAGCGATGGCTCTTGCGATTCCGATTCTCTGGCGTTGCCCTCCGCTGAACTCATGTGAGAACCGATCTGCTGAATTTCCAGGCAGGCCCACCTTTTCAAGCAATTTTTCAACTTCAATCTTTCTTTCTTTAGAGGTGTGTATCCCGTGAATGACAAATGGCTCCTCCAAAATATATCCAACAGTGTGGCGTGAATTCAAAGACTCAAAAGGATCCTGAAAGATCATCTGCATTTCTTTCCTCAAACCTCTCAGCTCTTTGTAAGAAAGACTTGACATGTTTCTGCCGTTAAAAAACACCTTCCCGTCCGTTGGCTCATAAAGCCTCATAATGGTTCTGCCGACAGTGGTTTTTCCGCATCCTGACTCTCCAACAAGGCCCAGCGTCTCACCTGATCTGATCGAAAAGGATACGTCATCAACCGCATATACTTTTCCGGTCCTGCGCCGAAGCACTCCGGTTCTGACGGGAAAGTGCATTTTTAAATTCTTGATTTCAAGAAGAGTCTCACTCATGAGGCTTATTCTCAACCTCCGCTAATAGATAACAACTCGCTGAATGACTCCCATCAACATCTATCAAGGGTGGTGATTCTGTGCTGCAGATATCCATCACATAAGGGCAGCGATTACTGAATCTGCATCCTTTCGGAAATTCATCAAGGGATGGAACCCTCCCCTCAATGATGCTCAAACGGCTTTTTCTCTTTGTTTCAAGCTTCGGAATTGAAGCAAGCAGCCCTTTGGTATACGGATGTTTCGGAGACTCAAAAAGAGCAAGTACCGAAGCATTTTCAACCGCCTTTCCGGCATACATCACAACAACATCATCACAGATTTCGGCAATCACTCCAAGATCATGCGTAATGAAAACCACGGACATATCCGTATCCTGCTGCAACTCGCGGATCAGATCCAAAATCTGTGCCTGGATTGTAACATCCAGAGCAGTCGTTGGTTCATCCGCGATCAATATATCCGGTCTGCAGGCAAGAGCCATGGCAATCATAGCTCGTTGGCGCATGCCGCCGCTGAGTTGGAAGGTGTAGGCGTCCATGCGTGCATCAGGTTGCGGGATGCCGACCCTGCGCAGTAG
>JAQYVL010000110.1 GCA_030145525.1 Desulfobacterales bacterium | reverse complement strand
CCTTTCCAATAATCAGGTTCAATGTGGATAACGCTTGTGGACAAGACGGATTTGGGGGAAAGTTTATAAGATTACTAAAATAATATCGGTAGGCTAAAATAGAATTGGTGGAGATGAGGGGGATCGAACCCCTGGCCTCGGCATTGCGAACGCCGCGCTCTCCCATCTGAGCTACATCCCCACATGATTTTGCAGGTTTATTAGCAGATTGCCGGGCTACGGTCAAACCAAATTCAGGCCAAGGTAAAAGCTTACATTTTGCGCATCAGTCTGGTTTAAAATATATTAAGATTGAAGCTCTCGTAAAAAGTAACAAAACCGATGGCAAAGTAAAAAGTTCAAGTTCAAGGCGCGCAAGTCCCGAGGAATGAGTCGTAGTTAGCCTACGTCGCAGTGACGAGGGATGAAGCGCAACACAGAAATTGGGCTTTTTACGAAGCCATCAGAATTTATGGAGAAATTATAATGAGCAGCAAGATCACATTACATGATGCATTTAAAAATTATACCCTGGATCAGGATAAAATATGCTCCCCCGAAGAAACCGTCAAAAGCTTTCGGGAAAAAATCAAAGCACTGGATATCGATATCCTGGAACAGACCGTGAGAATCGATAACGGTCGACTTGATATTCCGGTTTATTTCAGCATCTGCGGCAAGGATGCAAGGGAGCTGACCGGCACGAACAAACAGATGGGAAAAGGAGCAACATCCACTCAGGCAGAAGCCAGCGCAGTAATGGAACTGGCGGAAAGGTTCAGTTTCTTCTCTTTTTACAACAATCCTGAAAATTTCATTACCGGGACATACAATCATGTCAAAGACAAAGCTCTGCCTTTTGAAATGATTGCAAAATCAGTACATGATGAGAACAGCGATCTTCCGGCCTCAAAAGAAGTTTTCTCCGATCTTCCGTTAAAATGGACGCGCGGATATAACCTTACCAGACAACAGGAGGTTCTTGTACCTTTTACCTGGTTCTATACCATCAATGAGTTTAACGGACCTTCCGCCGGCAACTGTGTTGAAGAAGCCCTGTCTCAGGGGATATGCGAAATTGTGGAAAGGCACGTTTCCTCGATCATAAGCAGGAGAAAAATGAATGTGCCGGCCATAATTCCGGAATCTGCGACAGACCCTATGGTTGTTGAGATGCTTGAAAAATATAAAAAAGCCGGGATCAAACTCTTTATTTCCGATTTTTCTCTGAACACCGGTATACCATCTGTGGGGGTGATGGCATATGATCCGGCAACCTTTCCAAAGCAAAGCGAAATTGTCTGGACGGCCGGAACAACGCCGGATCCGCAAAAGGCTTTGAGCAGGGCGCTGACCGAGGTGGCCCAGCTTGCCGGAGATTTCAACACCGGATCAAACTATGTAGCAAGCGGCCTCCCGAAATTCACAAAACTCGAAAAAGCGGATTTTATTACAAAGCCTGAACGTTTTGTCAGCATTTCAGATTTGCCGGATATTTCAGGCAGCAATATTAAAACAGAAGTTGAAAATTGTCTTTCCGCACTTTCAAAAAATGATATGGAAGTGATTGCAATCGATACGATGCACCGTCAGCTTGGAATTCCAGCATTTTACACAATCATACCCGGTGCGCACTTCAGGGAGCGGGCGCATGGAACGAGCGTCGGGATGTTTGCTGCAAAAATAATAACAGAAAACTTCTCTCCGGATGCCGCAATCCCGGAACTTAAAAAATTTGAAAAACAGCTTCCGGACAAATACTATCTTAAATTTTATTTGGGGTATTCCCTGCTCTCGAAGGGAAACCCTGAAACCGCACTGGAATATTTCCGGAAGGCTCTTGATTTGAATCCAACAAAACAGGATACTCCCAGCATTTACTCCTATATGGGTGTCTGTTTTAAGGATATGGGCAAGTATGAAAAAGGACTCGAAGTCCTGTCAAAAGGAGAAGCCCTGGACAACCAAAGAACCGATATTTATAACCTGATGGGTTTCTGCAATTTCAAGCTGAAAAAACATGAAGAAGCGATCAGGTGTTTCAAACAGGTGCTTGAACTCAATCCGAGTTCTGCAATTGACTATGCCAATATTGCGTCCAACTACCGGGATTTAGGCAACCTGAAAAAAGCCATCCGGTATTATACAATGGCTCTTGAACTGGATCCATCCATTGATTTTGCGAGAGAAAATCTCAAGAAGCTGGGAGCATAAAACCGAAATCGTTACGGCCCATAAATTCCTTTGCGAGATTCATGTAGTCAACAGAACCAAAACTTCCTTTTTTATAAAAGACAACCGGTTTTCCGACATCCGTACTGGCAGCAATAGTTGTATTTCCACGGATCACGGTATTAAAAACCAGATTGCTGCAGCGCTCATCCTGATTCAGCTTCTCCAGAACGGAGCAACTGATACGGGTTCTTTTATCAAAAAATGTGGCGACAATCCCCGAAATATCGAGGCCGGGGTTCACATCCTCCTTTATTGCGGAAATCGTATCAAAAAGGTCATCCAGTGCTGAGTACGCATAAGGTTGAGTCTGGCAGGGGACCAGAACTTCCGTTGCAAAAGCAAAAACATTTACCGTGAGAAGCGAGAGGCTCGGAGGCGTATCAAGAAGTATGACATCATAATCGCTCCGAATACCCGCCAGCGCCTTTTTCAGCTTGTTTTCCCTTCCAATCTCCGTTATCAGCTCAATTTCAGCCCCGGCAAGATCAATGTGTGATGGAATCAGGTCCAGCCCAGGCCACTCTGTATGGATTATCGAATCCGGCACCGAAACCTTTTTCGGATTTAAAATCAGATCATAGGTGCTGAGCTCGGCCTCACCGGGCTTTATGCCGAGACCGGTTGTTGCATTGCCTTGAGGATCCATATCAACCACAAGCACCTTATACTTTTCCAGAGAAAGGGCTGCTGCAAGGTTTATCACTGTTGCCGTTTTACCGACTCCGCCTTTTTCATTCGCTACTGCAACAATTCTGGACTGTTTTGCCGCCATATCCATATCTCCATATTTGACGGCTTCGCAAAAAGTCCAATTTCTTTGTTGCGCTTCATCTTGCATAATTGCGGGATAGGCTAACTACGCCTCATTCCTCAAGATTTGCGCGCCTTGAACTTAAACTTTTTACTTTGCCGTCTGTTTTACCCTGCTTTTTACGAACTAATCATATTTGTCTTCTGAAATTTCAGTTTGCCAGAGACACGATTTCTTCATTGGTACCGGTCATATCTCCGTCCACACTGTCAATTCGTTTTATAATTTCATTTGACGCTGTTTCTGTTTCTTTCAGTAACTTATAGACTCTCTCCTTGTCAATCCGCTTTTCTCCGATCAGGTCGGTAAGTTCGGAAAGATCTGTATTGTATGCCTGGAATCTATCAAGCAATGCTTCATAGTAACTATTTGAAACCACCTCAACAAGTTTAAAAATGTACTGAAATTTAATATTTTCTCTGTAATTTTTAAAATGAAAGAGGATCGAATTCTCAGTTTCCCGTTTCATGCGCCTGATTCCATCCCGGAGTGCCTGATAAACATCATCTTCTTTTTCACGGTGAGGCTTTTTGATTATTTTTTTAAAAACCTTCAATATCTTATAAATACCAAATCGCAGGACTGCCTCGGTTTTGATTCTGACCGAATAACGCATATTTGCAACAGCCGCCGGAATCCGAAGGCCTATAAGCCTTTTTATGGATTTGACATCCGGCAAATTACCACCGGATAAGGATTTCTGACTCAATGAAACTTCATAACTGCCCAGAGTGTTTTCATATTCAGCAATAGCATCCGCCACCATTCCTTCAAAAGGCTCTGCAATTGCCCCAAAGATCTTCTCAATTTTCTTTTCCTCTGATTTTATAAAACCGATAATTTTAGGATTGATTTCCTCTACCATTAAATTATCAAGCGCCTGCCTGAATTCCTGGTAAACAGCGTAAAGTGTTTCCGTAAATCCTTTTATTTCAAGGCTTTCTTCATACTGATCAAAAGACACGGAATACCCTCTGATAAATTCTATAATCAATAAAAGTACTTCTCCTGATCTCTTCTCAAAAAAAGCATCTACGTCCTTGCGCAATTCATTTCTGGTCTTCTGAACGCAGCCGTCAAGGGTGCTTTTAACCATGGATTTCACACGGTTCATTTTTTCCCGATTTTGATGTATCTTGCTGATAATCCGG
>JAQYVL010000109.1 GCA_030145525.1 Desulfobacterales bacterium | reverse complement strand
AAAGCTATTGGTAGCCAACTCATTGGATTTAGCCTTTGTAACCTTTCTATGGCGAGAGGGATCTATACCATTTGAAATCATTTTACGAGCTTCATCACATTTTTCTCTGGCCTCTTTCAGTTTTACATCGGGATAAACACCAAGGGCGAGGGTTTTACGCTTTCCGCTGAAACGGTAATCTAAACGAAAATATTTACCTGCCTTATTGACAAGAAGATACATACCCTTCTCATCGGACAGTTTATATTGTTTTTCTCTTGGTTTAGCATTTCGGATGGCAGTATCGGTTAGTGGCATGACGGCATCTCCTCTGGAAGATTGTCTATATACCGTCATATATACCGTCATTTGTGACGGGATGTCAAGGGATTTTATTGGAACACATAGGAAACAAAAAACCTCAAATTCCTAATAAATTTTAGGCCTTGAGGCTTTATTGGTTCTCTTTGGAATTAAATTTGGTGGCTGATGCGGCCATCGAATCCCCATCCCGCAGCATCAAATGCCGATTTAGAGTATATGCTGGCCTCTACGGTATACAATTCTTTTTGAGTTTTTCCGTCTATATAATGCACGGTAAGATCCAGTGTGTCTGATCCGGCAAAAGATCCAAACATTACCTTTGCGGCGGTACTGGTGCGCTGAACGTATTTAACGTCAGTAAATTTGACAACAAGACCCTCTTTGGGCAGGGCTGCATTTTTACTGTCCGCAACGGATATTTTTTTATCCGGGATTGCTTCTTTTAAATAGTCCGGCAGGGCTTTTCGGTTCATGTGGTTGATCATCGTGACCCAGGTGTTTTTATCTTTATCTTCATATCCATATTCTTTCCATCTGTCTTCCCCAAGATCAAGCCATCCAACATGAATAATATCATAAGAGTTGAGGTCGCCGGATGGTTTGCTTTCTTTTATAATTCCATAATATGAGGCGCAGCCCGTTAAAACCATGAAAATTCCAAGGATTAAAACGTGTGATATGTTACGCATATTCCCTCCAAATTGTTATAATTTGTAATTTTTTCATGCATGTTTTCAGGACGCTGAAGTCAAGGCACTTATTGTATGAATGAGGTTTTTTGTCAAGAGAATAGCCGGTTACACGAGTAGAAACGGATTAAAATCAAGTCTTGACGAATGGTTTTATTTATTGGTGACAAACTACAGAAAATTTGTCTTGACAACTTTACCAATTTTGGATATAGATTCACAATCCAATATCCAGAAAGCCGGCACACAGCCATTTGGATCAGCAAACAGAAAGGTATTCGAAAACAACATGTTAAACCCGAACTCCCCATTGCCCTTGTATCATCAGCTTTCAGACATCCTGCTGGAGCGGATCCGGTCAGGAGAGTATCCGGAAGGCTCAAAGATTCCGTCAGAACATCGTCTTGCAGAGACTTTTGGAATTGGAAGGCCTACGGCAAGGCAGGCAACCGACCTTCTGGTTCGAGAAAATGTCCTGATCCGCAAAAGAGGTTCCGGTACTTTTGTTGCGGAACAGCCAAAAGAGGTGGATCTGTTTTCTCTTGCCGGAACCCTTTCATCGTTCCAGGAAAAAGGGATTACGCTTCAAACCTCCATCCTCAAGGACGCGCACCTTGCCGATGTTGGGGATGATGATGAAAATCCTTTTTCAAACAAAAATGCCTATTTTCTTTCCCGGCTGAGCCGGGTTTCCGGGAAACCGGTTTTGATCGAAGATATTTACCTTCACGCAACAATTTTTTCAGGGATCAACCGGATCGATCTTAAAGGAAGATCTCTTTCTCGGGTTGTTGCGGAAAATTATTATATGCGCCCTGTTGGTGGGAATCAGAATTTCCGGATCGGATATCTTACTGGTAAGAGAGCAAGAGGTCTGAATGTATCCGGCAAGACGCCGGTTCTGGTCGTTAAACGTTTTTTGCACTTTTCTCAGTCTGAAAACGCAATTTTTTCGGAGCTTTACTGTCGGACGGATCAATTTGTTTTTTCCCAGAAAATCGGAGGGATTCAAAATGGATAACCGAGGATATTATGACGGATTCGGCGGAGCCTTTATCCCCGAAATTCTGGTTGCAACCTTTGATGAGCTTGTTGATGCGTATATGGACGCAAAAGCTGATTCCGGCTTTTGGAGGGAATATGAACAGATAATGTCAAGTTATTCATGCCGCCCGACACCGCTGACTTTTGCAGGGAATTTAACAGAACATTTTGGCGGGGCAAAAATCTATATCAAACGGGAGGATCTGAATCACACCGGAGCGCATAAGGCAAACAATGTGATGGGGCAGGGGCTTTTGGTCAAACGAATGGGCAAGAAGCGTGTAATCGCAGAGACCGGTGCCGGTCAGCATGGGGTGGCGACCGCAACCATGGCCGCCCGGTTTGGATTTAACTGTACCATATACATGGGGGAGGTGGATGTTGAGCGGCAGCGGCCCAATGTGTTCTGGATGGAACGGCTGGGAGCGGAGGTGATTCCGGTAAAAGAAGGAACGCGAATTCTGAAGGATGCCATTAACGAAGCTTTTCGGGACTGGGTTACCAACATGGATACCACCCATTACGTTCTGGGCACTGCCTGCGGCCCGCATCCCTTCCCGGAGATGGTTACTTACTTTCAGTCCATTATTGGAAAAGAGGCCCGAAAGCAGATCCTTGAACTGGAAGGTGTGCTGCCAAAAAGAGTCTATGCCTGTGTGGGGGGCGGTTCCAATGCCATGGGCATATTCAGCGATTTTATGGATGATCCGGTTGAACTTGTCGGTGTGGAAGCCGGAGGAGAAGGCCTTGAATCATCCCGGCATGCGTCACGATTATCTTCAAAGGATGCAAGCATTGGTGTTGCGCAGGGCTATAAGACCTATTTTCTCCAGGATGATGACGGACAAATGAAAGAAACGCACAGTATCGCAGCAGGCCTGGATTATGTAGGTGTTTCCCCAATTCTTTCTCACCTGAAGGAGACCGGTCGGGTTCGTTTTGAGGCGGCAATGGATCATGAAGTGGTCGACGCCTTGTCTTTTACAATCCGGAAGGAAGGGTTGATCCCCGCGCTGGAATCCTCTCATGCGTTTGTTCAGGCGTTTAAGGAAGCATCTGAGCTTTCCGGAGATGATATTTTGATAATCAATCAATCCGGAAGAGGGGATAAGGATATTTTTACGGTTGCAGACGCCTTTAAAGATCCTGGATGGGAGAAATTTATTATCAAAAAAGCGGAGGGGTACAATGCTTAAATCCTATCTTCGAGAACAGCGCACTAAAAAAGATATTCTGCTCATGACCCATATTGTTCTGGGCTACCCTTCCTTTAAGGAGTCTTTCCGGATTGTAGAGGAAATGGTAGAAGCCGGTGTGGACATCATGGAGCTTCAGATTCCTTTTTCCGAACCGATTGCAGACGGAGCGGTTATCCTGAAAGCAAATCAGCGTTCACTGGCAGCCGGTTCAACGGTTGAAAAGTGCATCGCGTTTGCCGAAAAGGCTATTCAAACCTTCAACATTCCTTTTCTTTTTATGAGTTACTACAATATTCTTTTTAAATACGGAGTCCGTCAATTTGCAGAGGTCATGGCTGAAACCGGTTTAAAAGGGGCCATTGTTCCTGATCTGCCGCCCGAGGAAGGAGCAGAGTATATAGAGGCGATGGCGGATCATAAGCTGGCCCCGATTTTCATTTTCACACCAACGACTTCTATGGAGCGTATGAAGAAGATTGCCGGTTATGCAGACGGTTTTATCTATTGTGTGGCCAGAAGAGGCGTTACCGGGGCCGATACGGAATTTTCACTTGAATTTCAAAAATACCTTGAAAGATGCAGAAGCGCCACGGACCTTCCTCTGGCCCTTGGGTTTGGAGTCAAAGAAAAGTCGGATATTGATTTCCTGCGAGGAAAGGTCGATATTGCAGTTGTCGGTACCCAGACGATTCGAATTGTCGAAAAGGAAGGTGTCGATGCAGTAGGTGGTTTTATACGAGGACTTCGTTCGTAACAACTCCAAAACTATTTCCAAATAACTATTTGAAATAACAAGCTTTTGCCCCGAGTCGTGGTTCTGTATCTAATACCGATTCTTAAAAAAAGAGCGTCTGCCCCTTCAGTAAGATATAGCAATCCGGTTTGATTTTTGAGATATCATCTGACGCTCAATTGCGTTCAGGCCTTGTTTTTGGGAAACCCTCACTTAAAAACAGGGGGTGTCTTCTTTTTTTCAAAAAAGACAGCTTCATTTTTTCATTGAGTTTTTATCGATATCATATATAATCTTCAATTTTGATGGCAAAACAGATCGACTCAAAAACATTGTGAGGAAAACTCATGGATTTTTGGAGGGTTCCGCTTGATTCGGATGAAATAAAAGTAACTCGTGGAATTGTTTACATTATCGAGGATCGATGTAAAGGATGCGGCTATTGCATTGAGTATTGTCCTCAAAAGGTCCTCGAGTTTTCAACAGAGTTCAACGTTAAAGGGTACCACCCCCCGGTTGTTGTATCGGAAAACTGTCTGGACTGTCACTATTGCGAACTCCTGTGTCCGGAGTTCGCAATTTTTTCTGTTGCTGCGGATACGTAGTGATCAAGATGCGGGTTTCCGGCCAAAATCTGTATAACTTTTGAACAATTATGAGGAAAGAAATGAGACCAGCTGTCCTCACCGGTGAACATTTTATAAACGGCGATGTTGCGTGTGCGGAAGGAGCCATTGCGGCAGGCTGCAAGTTTTTTGGGGGATATCCCATTACCCCGGCAACAGAGATTGCGGAGCGAATGTCGGAAAGACTGCCTGATGTAGATGGAAGCTTTATTCAGATGGAAGATGAGATTGCTGCTATAACATCGGTTCTCGGAGGAGCCTGGACCGGAGCCAAAAGCATGACTGCAACCTCAGGCCCGGGATTCAGCCTGATGATGGAAACCATTGGCCTTGCCGTTGTGACGGAAACCCCTTGTGTTCTGGTTAACGTTCAGAGGGGAGGCCCTTCAACCGGCCTGCCTACCCAGGGCGCCCAGGCAGATATGATGCAGGCCAAATGGGGATCTCATGGTGATTATGAAATTATTGCCATTGCACCTTCTTCGGCCCAGGAAATGTTTGATTTGACCATTACTGCGTTTAATCTCAGCGAAAAATATCGTGTACCGGTTTTTATCATGTCTGATGAGATTGTAGGACATATGAGCGAAAAGGTTGTTATTCCCGAGGCCCGGAAGATTAAAACCATATCGCGTCTGAAGCCAAGTGGAAGAAAAAGTAAGTTCAAACTCTATAAGCCGGGTCCTGACGG
>JAQYVL010000108.1 GCA_030145525.1 Desulfobacterales bacterium | reverse complement strand
TTTTGTCATTACCGAAGAGGAGGTATTAGAGTTCGAACGAAGTCGTTTGGTTACCATTGCTCCCGGCGGGGAAATAAAAGAAATCAGTTACTGGTCAGCTAAGATATCGGCCAGTTTAGATGTTAGAAAAGGGAATTCGGAGCAGGTAGATTACAGTGCTTCCGCACGTGTCCAACGTCGTACTTCAAGGACACGTTTTTTTTCCGATTATCAGGGTATCTTCAATCAAACAGAAGGGATCGAAACCTCTAATAGCCATAGGGTCAACAGTTATTTTGATATTTTTCACACCCGGAATTTTTTTTGGCGACCGTTGTTCGGTGAATATTTTCGGGACCCATTTTCGAATATCAAAGATAGCATCACGGTTGGATGCGGTGTCGGTTACCACTTCATCAATACGTCTAAAAGTGAATTGGTGCTTTCTCCGGGACTCGCATATCAGCATACCGAAAACGTTTCGGTAGAGGCCGGACAGGACAAAGATAACTCAACACCTGTCCTGACGGTAAATACAAGATACGATACAGAATTGACCAAGAGGACCGATTTTAATGCACTCTACAGGTTCAACGTTGTTAACCAGGAATCTGGGAAATATACGCATAATGCTAAGGTAGCCCTGGAATTCGAATTGACGAAAAGGCTTGATTTAGATTTCTCTTTTGTCTGGGATCGAATCCAGGAACCCAAAGCCGATGAAGATGGCCGAGTGCCCGCCCAGGACGATTTCTATTTTTTTTGTGGCATAGGGTTTGAATTATAAATTAGGTCGTTAGCAGAAAATAGAATTATACATGAGGCTATGTTTATAATAAACTCCTGATATATTTTGAATTCATATATGGGGACTAATGCAAGATCCTGATTTTATAAGAGGAAAATACACTTGATTTCTGTCTGTAATGTGGTATTATTCATTTCGTCACCGAACCCCGCTTTTTGTTTGTCAGACCTGCTTTAGTTCTTAAGGGAATCTCATTTATCAAAGTGGTATTCTAACGTACGAAGCCGTGATAATTTTATTAAATGGGAGTAAATTCCATGTGGTTTGGATTTTTCATGAAAAGAGAAATATTTTCATGTTCAGGATATTCACTTATATATTGAAAGGAGAAATGTTATCAATTGTAAAAAAAACAAAGTAAAAGTCAAAATTAAATATGGTAATATGCGAAAGTATGAATGGTTGTTTGTCAATTCTGAAACAGAAGCCAAAAATTATATAGCCGAAATTAAAAGATTGAGGCCGGATGTTGAATATCAGATTATTTGCATGTAGGATCCGGTTGAAATGTTTTAGATAAACTGCTTTGCCATACATAGTATTTTTTGTGCGTGGGATTTTTTACCTCTCTATCTTTTCAGTTCTTATTCCAATACGTTATCCATAATGGTTCTCTCGTATCTGTCAAAATAATGTTCCGATCTGAGTGAAGGATTCATGGGGATCGGGGCACTTATGACAATTGCCGCATCTTTTTTTTATGAAAGTTGCAGGTCATCTCTTTTTATCCTGTTTCATACACAGTTGTAATACTCAGTAAAGAGTTCAAAAAACCTTTGTAAAATTTTTGTAAAATATCAGAAATAGCTGTGTTTTTAGTTTTATTTCCTTTAAAGAATGCCTTCAGGCAATATTACGGAAAACCGTTTAAAAAAATGAAGGCAATAAAGCATATATAGAATCAGCTTGAAAGGGGAGATGCATGTTAAGTTTTTTACCGGGCATAATCAGGGGTATTCTGGCATCTATAATGGCGTTTTTGAACATAATTGTGTTGTGCTCAATACTTTTTTGCATCGCATTTTTAAAATTTATTATTCCATTCAAATTTTGGAGGAAACTCTGTGATACGATCCTGATATTCATCTCAACAACCTGGGTCAGAAACAATACATTAATTGCAAAATTGTTGCATCGAATTAACTGGGATGTGCAGGGGGTTGAAACGCTGGATAAGAATGAATGGTATATCGTTATCTCAAACCATCAGACATGGGTTGATATCCCTGTGCTCCAGACCATTTTTCTGGGTAGAATTCCTTTCCTGAAATTTTTTCTCAAAAAAGAGCTGATTTGGGTTCCAATGCTCGGAATTGCGTGGTGGGCTCTGGATTTTCCTTTTATGAAGCGTTATTCTCAGAAATTTTTGCGGAAATATCCTCACTTGAAGGGCAAAGATATCGAAATTACCAGAAAAGCATGTCAGAAATTTAAAACAAAGCCTGTTTCTGTCATGAATTTTATGGAAGGCACAAGATTCACCAAAACCAAAAAGGAAAAGCAGAACTCACCGTACAAACACCTTCTGAAACCAAAAGCCGGCGGGATTGCTTTTGTGTTCGGTTCAATGGGTGAACATTTAAACAGCATTGTGGATGTTACAATAACTTATCCGGAGGGTGTCAGGAATGTCTGGGAGTTTATGTGCGGAAAGATTACCCATATAAAGGTTCGGGTTCAAACCAGGCCGGTAACACAGGATCTTCTGGGGGATTATTTTAATGATCCGGTGTTCAGAGAAAATTTCCAGATTTGGGTGAACGAACTCTGGGAAAAAAAGGATAATGACATAGGCGAAATGCTGCTCCATAATTCTGAGGTTCGCCTTGAGCATTTTCCAAAAGCAGTTGCATCAGAGTACCCGCAAAAAGCATGCGGCGGGTGATTTTATAGTATAGCCTGTCTCAGATTATTCATTGTACAGTGCGTTCAGCATATCCATATACTTGTCCTCTACAATGGATCTGCGGACTTTCATGGTTGGCGTCAGTTCGCCGGTATCCACCAGAAAGGGTTTCGGTATAATAATAAATTTTTTGATGGTTTCAAATTTGGCGAGAGATTTATTTGATTCATCAACAACTTTTTGGACCATTTCTCTGATTTCAGGCAGGCGTGTCAGTGCCTCAAAATCAAGGTCGGAATACCCGTTTTTTTCAGCCCATGCTCTGAGGTTGTCCTGATCAAGAGAGATCAGGGCGGTAAGATATTTTCTGCGGTCACCATGGACCATTGCATGTTCGATCAGCGGATGATTTTTGATAAGATTTTCAATATTGGAAGGTGTTACATTTTTTCCGCCCGATGTAATGATAATCTCTTTTTTTCTGCCTGTAATCCACAGATAACCGTCTTCATCCAGTTTGCCGATATCTCCCGTGTAAATCCAACCGTCTTCAGTCAGGGTTTTTTCGTTCAGGTCGGGCTGGTT
Source organism: Desulfobacterales bacterium (assembly GCA_030145525.1). Lineage (GTDB taxonomy): Bacteria > Desulfobacterota > Desulfobacteria > Desulfobacterales > SURF-7 > JAQYVL01. The sequence goes on along the minus strand of JAQYVL010000108.1, from coordinate 2,651 downwards.
CAGGTAGCCTTTAAATACAATATCTCCCTTTACCATCACTTCACCGTCATCAGCAATTTTAAGCTCCACGCCGGAAAGCGCTTTTCCCACTGAGCCGAAACGATATTCATCCGGTGTGCAGAGTGTACAGAAACAGGAAACTTCCGTCTGGCCGTATCCCTCAAGAATAAGCATTCCGCAGGCATGAAAGAATTCTATAATTTCAAGAGCGATGGGTGCGGATGAGGAAAGAAAATACCTGACCCTCCCTCCGAAAATATCCCGGATTTTTCGGAAGACAAGCCTGTCGGCAATGGCATTTTGAAGATTGAGAAGAGGGGGTGAAGTGATCCCGGCCTGCTTGTTTCTGCTGACTTGTCGCCCAATGTTTTCCGCCCAGTGAAAAAGTTTTTGTTTTATGGGTGATGCTGCTGCGGCTTCTATCTGTATTCGGGCATAAGCTTTTTCAAAAATACGGGGTACACTGCCGAAGAAAGTTGGCCGGATCTCTTTCATGTCATCAAGAATACGGGTGATATCCTTTACATATGCAGCCGCTATCCCTCGATAGATACGCATATACTGCCCGGCAACACGCTCTCCGACATGTGACAGGGGTAGAAAAAACATCATGATATTCCCCATTTTTTCCGCCTCTATTATATCGACGGCGTCAAATTCGGTGAGGATATTTTTATGGGACAGGCAGGCGCCTTTGGGTGGACCGGTTGTTCCGGAAGTGTAGATGATGATGGCTGTATCCAAAGGATTGATGCGGCTTTCAGCCTGAATTACGCAGCCGGAATCTTCGGAAAGTTTCTCCGCCCCTTTTTCCTTGAGAGAAGTAAAGGATATCTGGTTTGGGCCTTCAGGGGTCCCATCCCAGAGGATAATCCATTTCAGTTCCGGAAGATCGTCAAGATGCGGTTTAATTTTTTCAACCTGATTCTTGTCTTCAATAATAAGAACTTTTGATCCTGAGTCCTTTAAAATATAGGTGATCTGCTGCTCCGAAAGGGTTTGATAGATGCCCACACTGATGCCGCCTATTCGCAGGACTGCCAGATCCGATAATGTCCATTCAAGACGTGTATTGCCAAGGATGGATATCGTATCACCGGGCTTAAGGTCGAGAGACAGGAGGCCGGCTGCAATTTTTTCAACCTGCTCATCAACTACGGACCAGGTTACCGGATGCCACTTGTTATTTTTTTTTACCAGAAAAGCGGTTTTCTCTGAATCAATACGACAACGCTCTCGAACCATTTCAGCCAGGTGTTTCATTTTGCCTCCTTGGAAAAATTAAAAAATCAATGAAGACAGTCTCGTGAAAAGTCTTTTTGTGAGCGTAAGTCGATCATTTTGTTGTAAATCGATAAAAATTATTATCAAAATAAAGTTTTAATCGATAGAAGTTGTACATTAAATAAAAATATCAAAATGATCTTGGAGCGAACAAATGGACTTTTTGCGAAGCCATCAATAAAAGACTTATGTATAAAAGATCCGTTTGCTTTATTTTGAGATTAATCATACTGCTCGGTCAAAAATTTTTTTATGATCCCGGATACCGCTTTCGGTTTTTCCATAGGGATAAGGTGGCCTGCATCATTCACCTCTGTGTAGCTGCCTTCCGGAAAGGCGGCTGTTGCTTTTTTAAGGTCAATAACCGTCCTGTTGATACTGTTTTCTCCTTCTACAACCATAACCGGACATGTTATCTTTGGCAGAAGAGGCCACGGGTTATACTCACTGCCGCCTAAAAAAAGAGCTGCCTCCCGTTCAGGAGGGCAGGCAAGTCTCATAAAACCATTCCCGTTTTTTGCCATTCCATATGAAATATAGAGTCTGATCGCTTCCTCGTCCCAGTCTCGAAACATTTTTTTGGACCTGAGATAGGCTTCCGCTTCCGCTTCATCTTTCCAGCCATTGCGGCGTTTGATCGATTTTGATGCAAGGGGAGTGTTTTGAATCGATATTTCAGTCCGGTATGTTTTTTCGGGCAGGTAAATCGGTTCAATTAAAACCATCTTCCGGGCCTTGAGACCATAGACAGCATCTGCAATGGTTATCAGCGTAGCCCCCATCGAATGTCCTACCATATAAGGGGCTTCTATATTCAGCTTCCTGCATAAAAGTGTAAGATCCTCTGCCAGCTTCAGCCAGCTCATGAATCCTTTTTCAGGATCCGGCTCACGGTGCGTACAGAAATAGGGAGCAATGATATGAAAGTTGTCAGAAAGTTCCCGCGCGACCGGATGCCAGAGCCATGGCTGGAATCCTGTAGCATGCATAAAAATTATCGTGGGCGCAGGTCGATGATATGACAGGTAGGGAATATCAACATCACCGATATTCCGGATAAGCAGATCCGGTTTTTCAATCTTCATGTTTTAATATCGATTCCTGCAAAGCCTTACATTAATGGAATTTCTGATTCAAAGCTCCAGGTTCAGTTAGCTGAGGCCTCGGGGAGTTTTTCTCAGAAATAGCCACCTATAGCTGAATGGATGATTTTTTTATAGCGTGTATTGTTTGAGTGCATTAGGGATCGTTAGAAAAAACAGATTACCGGTAATGGCTTTCATATTTTGCAAAGCGTTTTATTTCACTTAAACCGTTTGTTGTTATAACATATTCTGTTTTTTCTTATCGAGCCCTTTTGCATGAGT
>JAQYVL010000107.1 GCA_030145525.1 Desulfobacterales bacterium | reverse complement strand
ATATATCTAAAAATGTAAAAAAGCCTGTTGTGGGTTTTATTGCAGGCCTGACAGCACCGCCCGGCAGGCGCATGGGCCATGCGGGTGCGATTGTAAGCGGCAGCAGCGGGACAGCTCAAGGTAAAATTGCGGCATTGAAGGATGCGGGTATGCATGTTTGTGAAAATCTTGGAACACTTGGTGAGCTTTGCGCTGAAGTGTTTAAGTAGAAGCGATTTTTTGAAAAACAATACCGAATCAGATTGCCTTAATTGAAAAAACTATCAAAGTAGGATTCTGATTCTTTCTCTTCTATTTTTTCAGGAGATAATGCAGATTTTGTTTTTTTCTTCTTTTCGGCTTCACTTTTTGTAACAATCCTTATCACTTTTACGCCTGCCGGCTTGATTCTCGAAGAGATATAACCGATTGCACCCGCGGTAAGGGCAATGTGGGACATAAGGCTTTTTTCGCTCCGAAATGTCAAGGGGGGAATGCCTCTGCCCGAGAAAACCAGCTTTTTCCAGTATCTGTGATACTGGGCCGGTGTTTTATGAATATAATACCTTACAAAGCTTTGATGGGTCCTGCCGCCCTCTAATAGAGCGATCGTAATGTTATCGCCATCATCCCACAAGGTTTTTTTTCTTTGAAAGATATCTTTGATTTCATCCATTGTAAGTGTCTCAATTGGAAGCTTTTTATTAACTATAAAAATGATATTTCTGTCCGGTTTTTCAGATGAGGATACAGCATCAGGCATACCGCTGATAAGCAGTGTAAGCATGCTGAAAAACAACAAAATTATTGTTTTGCTCCTCATTTAAACTCCATATTCGAAATGATACCCTGCATCAGTTGCCGAATGAAAGCCGGCAATCTTCTTTGACGGCTTCGTAAAAAGTCCAATTTCTTTGTTGCACTTCATCTTGTATAATTGCGGAATAGGCTAACTATGCACGCCTTAGGCTAACGCTGCACTGTCGTGCACGGTATTATACAAGATTCGCGCGCCTCGATCTTGAACTTTTTACTTTGCCGTCTGTTTTGCGACTTTTTACGATCTTATCCTCTTCAAAACAAGAAAAACCTGCTATCCGATAATCAGCTCAATTTTACCTGACATGCTGATATGACATTGGGCAGGGACAGTATTTCCGTAACAATATTTTCATCGCAGGGCGTATCGATATTTACCATGCAAAGTGCCTGGCCCCCGCGCCTCCCCAGTTGAAAACGGCCGATGTTAATGTCGTGCTTCCCGAGAAGCGTTCCCAGGTTTCCTATTACGCCGGGTTTGTCATTGTTGCGGACAACAATCATATAGCCTTCCGGGATGGCATCCATGTATATCGTACCCAGCCGAACGATTCTCGGATATTTTTTGCCAAAAATTGTTCCCCATATTTCGTTGGGCCCGTTCTTGCAGCCTTCCAGTTTAATTTTAATCAGGCCTGTAAAATCATCCGTTGCCTGGCTCATGGTTTCCTTTACGGAGATGCCTTTTTCCCGTGCCAGTTCAATCGCGTTGATATGATTGACCGGTTTGTCCGTAAAAGATGACAGCATCCCCTTTAATGCCGCATGTGTAAGCAGCCTTGTATCGAGCTTTGCGGTTTCACCGCTGTATATTATTGTTATATCATGTATTTTTCTTATAAGTTGCCCCATTAATGATCCCATCTTTTCACTCAGGGAAAGATGAGGTCCAATATGAGCCAGTACCTCTTTTGAAATGGAAGGGAAGTTTACCGCATTTGTCACAATATCTTTAATCAGATAATCTGCGATCTGATTGGCAATCATAATCGCAACTTTATCCTGTGCTTCTCCGGTACTGGCGCCAAGATGCGGGGTGAAGATAATTCCGGGGTTTTTCAGAATCGGAAGTGAAGGATCTGGGGGTTCTACCGGAAACACATCCAGAGCCGCTCCTGCAATATGTCCTTTCTCAACCGCAGCATTCAGATCGTCAAGATTGACAATTTCACCCCTGGAGCAGTTGATGATTCTGACTCCGGGCTTCATTTTTTTGATGGAGGCGGTATTAATCATGCCTGCTGTTTCTTTAAGGCGGGGGACATGGAGGGTAATGAAATCAGACTGCGCAAGCAGTTCATCAAATGAGACTAGTTTAACATTCAATTCTCCGGCCGAGGCCTTGCTTATAAAAGGATCAGAGGCAATTACTTTCATTTTGAGGCCCTGGGCCCGTTCGGCCACTACCCGGCCGATTTGCCCCAAACCAACAATACCAAGTGTTTTTCCTGTTATTTCGATACCGGTAAGTTTCTTTTTTTCCCATTCTCCGGCGCGCAGCGAGGCGGTTCCCTGGGGAATGTTTCTTGAGAGGGACAGCAGCAGCGAAATTGTATGCTCAGCCGTTGTAATGGTATTGCCGCCCGGAGCATTCATTACAATGATTCCGCGCTTTGTGGCTGTCTGAACATCGATGTTGTCCACGCCTACCCCGGCACGACCGATAACCTTGAGGTTTTTTGCGTTTTTCAGAACCTGGTCCGTGATTTTTGTGCCGCTTCTGACAGCAATCCCATGAAACTCTCCGATTATCCCGGACAGGACTTCGGCGTTACCGGTATCTTTGCTGTTATCAACGACGACGTCAATTTTTCCAGTTGACTCAAGTCGTTTTTTCGCTTCAAGGGACATGTTGTCCCGGATCATCACTTTGAACATATAGAATGCCTGCTGCGTCGGGGAGCTGTCCAAAAGATAAACTATGTTTTATGAGTGCTGATGTCGATCTAAAATAATAAATTATATGAACCGGTTGTGTTATTTTAGTCGCAATCCTTTGGTTTCTGAAATTTACAATTTATCTTTTGAAAAAATTTATCTGTCGGGCAAGCCTGATCAACGTTTTTATTTTATTATCGAAGGCTTGCTGCAGGTGGATAGCCCTTGTTCAATATTATCATACAATCAATCAGGATTTTATTTCAAGCTGTTTTTCAATATTTTTAATAATCGAAAATTTTTTAACCTGGAAATATTTATTCCTGTTCCCTGCAGACTTACTGATTCTTTTTCCAGAACGGGGACATTTTTCTCAGTTTTTCAATAATCGGGGGAAGCTTTTCGATGATAAAATTTACTTCCTCCATTGTATTATATGTACTCAAACTGAATCGTATGGTGCCGTGTGCTGCCGTGAAGGGGACACCCATTGCTCTCAGAACATGGGAAGGCTCAAGTGAGCCGGATGTACATGCGGAACCGGATGACGCGCAAATACCGAACTCGTCCATCATCAACAGAATAGCTTCCCCTTCCACATATTCAAAAGCAATGCTTGTCGTGTTCGGGAGACGCTTTTCCTTCCCACCGTTTACGATTGCATTGTCTATCCGTTCCAGAAGTCCTTTTTCAAGGGAGTCTCTCATCTCTTTGACTCTTGTGTTTTCTTCTTCCATGAGGTTTTTGGAAAGTTCACTGGCTGTGCCAAGTCCTATAATGGAGGCTACATTTTCCGTTCCTCCCCTTCTTCCTTTCTCCTGGTGCCCTCCGATAAGGAAAGGAGAAAACTTGGTTCCTTTTTTTACATACAGAGCGCCTATCCCTTTGGGGGCATGGATTTTATGGCCGGACAAAGAAAGCATGTCAATCTCTGTATTTTTAAGATCAATGGGAATTTTTCCGACTGCCTGTACAGCATCGGTATGAAAAACGATCCCTTTCTCTTTTACTTTTGCCGCAATCTCTTCAACAGGGAAGATGACTCCGGTCTCGTTATTGGCCCACATAATGCTGGCAATGGCGGTATCATCCGTCAGGTTTTTGTAGAGATAATCAAGGTCAAGAGTCCCATTCTCATCAACCGGTACATAGGTGACGTGAAATTCGTTTTTGGCGGAATGCTCACAAATGTTTTTAATGGCAGGGTGCTCAACCCTTGTTGTAACAATGTGCTTTCTGTCGGGATTGGATTTGATGGCAGCCTGGATAGCAGTGCTGTCGCTTTCCGTACCGCAGCTTGTAAAAAGGATCTCTTCGGGTGAAGCATTTAAAAGAGCTGCTGTCTGTTCACGTGCCATGGCGATATTTTTTGCAACCTGCCCGCCGAAGGTATGCATACTGGACGGGTTCCCATAATACGTTTCGAGATAAGGCAGCATCTCATCCAGAACTTTTTTTGCAACCTGCGTAGTCGCATTGTTGTCAGCATAAACTACATTCATTATTGCACCTCCTCCACTTCAATAGAGTCTGCAACAAGCTCACGCAGTTTGGTTTCAACATAGTTTTTCAGGGTAAGCTCGGATTTGCTGCATGTTGCACAGGTTCCTCTCAGTTTGACAATAACCTTGTTTCCATCAACATCTATCAGTTCGATGTCACCGCCGTCTTTGGCTAGTGCCGGCTGGATTTCCCGTGAAAGAGTCTCCTGGATCAGTTTGATTTTTTGAATGTTTGTCAAAGCCTTCTCTTTCTTTTTCGGCTGGATTTGAATGCCGTTTATTTGATTGATTATTTCCTGAATTCTTTCATGACATTTACCGCAGCCGCCGCCGGCCTTGACATAATCGGTCACATCTTCTACGTTGATGAGTCCGTTTTCCGCTACTACCCGTTTGATTTCAAGGTCAGTTACTCCAAAACATTCGCAGACAATTTCTCCTTCTATCTTTTTTTCCGATTCTCCGCGATAGGATCCAATTGCTTTTTCAAGCGCGTCCCTTCCCAGAACCGAGCAATGCATTTTTTCTTTTGGAAGGCCCCCAAGATATTCAGCGATATTTTCATTGCTGATTTTTTCAGCTTCTTCCAGGGTAAGCCCTTTGAGCATTTCGGTAAGGGCGGAAGAAGATGCGATTGCGCTTGCACATCCGAATGTCTGAAATTGGGCATCCTTGATCCGTTTGTTTTCATCGAGCTTGAAGGTCAGCTTCAGTGCGTCTCCGCATGCGAGTGAACCCACTTCCCCGATTCCGTCCGCATCTTTAATTTCGCCGACATTTCGTGGATTCAAAAAATGATCTTTAACTTTGTCAGTATATTCCCACATAAGCATACCTCCTGTAAGAGTACAGCGATAATGTATATCATGGTTAAATTACACCGGACAAGTAACTGGTTTTTCTGGCATAATTTTTTCAACCTTTTGGACTTATAATATAATACCAAAGATTCGTGTTACAACACATTACTTATAATTAATTCGAAAAAAACGGAAGCTTTATTCATCATGCCGCATAAATACAATTAGGCCAATTGTATTGACATGCGGTGAATCTGAACATACATTGGTTCTGCCCTTGCTGAGACTCAAACCTTCTGAAACCACTCCAGAGATGTGATTGTCCGCCTTGTAATGAGATTACGGTTGTGCACATGCAATGTAATGATATTTGGGGTGTTTATGGATTCACGCATAGGAGGTGTAGAAATGAAAATTAGAAGAGCTCTTTTTTCCGGAAGCTGGTATCCATCGCAGGCTTCGGAATGCGAAGATTCAATAAAGCAGTTTCTTGGAACAGCAGATCGCGGCATGGAAGAACCGGATCACGAGCTGCGCGGAGGTATTGTCCCGCATGCAGGCTGGTATTTTTCAGGGTCCATTGCATGTCAGGTGATCCACACTCTTTTGAGTCAAAACCCGCCGGATGTTATCGCCATTTTCGGTATGCACCTTCGACCCAACGACCCCAATTATCTGATGTCAGAAGGCGCGTGGGAAACGCCGTTTGGTCCGCTTTCGATCGATCGCGATCTGGCAGAAGCGCTTCTCGAAAAATTTTCCTTCAACGTGGAAACAGCAGCGTCCTTTACACAGGATAACACCATTGAGCTTCAACTCCCGTTT